>JAPUKZ010000507.1 GCA_027295405.1 Gammaproteobacteria bacterium | reverse complement strand
GGGGACTGATCCAGCAGCGGGGGACTGATCTCACAATTGGGGGACTGATCTCACACTTGGGGGACTGATCTCACAATTGGGGGACTGATCTTGCAATGGGCGGGCGGTGTCGGCTACGCCATGTTTTGCCCGGCGCTTGGCGTCATCTTCAGGCTTTCCGCAACTCCGGCAGTGCCTGGATTGACAGCAGCATACCCAAACCAACACCCAGGCCATTGGCCAGTAAATCCAGTGCCGACATGCTCCGCCCCGGCACGAAGTGCTGCCCTATCTCCATCAGTCCGCTATAGGCGAATATGGCCATGGACACCAGGTAGAACTGCCGCGGTGTGCTCACCAGTTGGCTGCCAAGCAGTACGTAAATCGCGTAGAAGGTAGCATGCATGGACTTGTCCCATAGCGGTAAACCACCGCCCGGGGATGGGGTAAGCGAGATGGTGGCGGCGAGCCAGGTATAGGCGGCAAATAGCAATATTCTTATCACGGTTGGTCCTTGCGATGCTCAGTGTTGATTTTGCCACAGCTCGGTGAGGGATTGCAGGAATCTGCGTTTTCAATGATTGCAACCCCGCATGGCGCAGCCAGCCAACACGTTGGCGCTTGTTGCCATGGGGGGATTCCGGCATCTGCGGCAATGTACGCCCATGCAGTCATACACCTATCAAGTTATTCACGGCCATATTATTGTCATGGTGGAAGGCGATCCCTGCTTACTCGACACCGGCTCTCCATTCAGTGTGGGCTACGCGCCTATCTCCATTGCCGGCCGAGAGTTCGCGGTACACGACAACTACATGGATGTCTGTCCCGCCTACCTCGCCGAGCATATAGGTACTGCCGTGGAGGGCTTGATCGGTACAGATATTCTGACTAACTTCACAATCTGTATACGCCCGCCGGAGCAACTGATCGAGTTTTCCGGCCATTCTCCCGAGGGGGAAATCCTACTGCCGCTGCAGAGTTTCATGAATGTTCCAATCTTGCCGATCAAGGTCAACGGCCAGATTGTGCGCGCCTTTTTTGATACGGGTGCGCCCTTGTCCTACCTGCTGCCGGAGCAGCTGGCAGGCCTTGATCCCTACGCTCGGCAGGAGGATTTCTACCCTCTGCCGGGTAACTTCCTGACCGATGTCTATTTTCTTGCGGTCTGCATCGGCGGTGAAGAACGCGAGTTCCGGTTTGGGGAATTGCCCGTGGAATTGCAGATGATGCTGGAGGCGGAACAGGTGCAGGCCATCATCGGCACTGAGTTGCTAAACCACTTTGGCCTGTGTTTTTCCATGAGCGACAGGGTCATGCGACTTGATTCAGTGGGCAGGCTGGCGGCCGCGTACTAGACCGTGCCTTTGCAGTGCTGCCGAAGTAGTACAATAAGTGGATCGGGCCGCGTTCGGATTCAAGTTTAGCGCACTACCGAAGCGTTGGATCAGTCGGGCCGCGCAGGCGTCACCGCACCGGTGGCGCCATCTTTAAGTTGATACCCAGCCTTGTGGATCAGGTGAGTCGAAATAGCCCGGCAAACGATACCCAGGATCTTGCCCATTGCCTGGGGATGAGCGGCGAACAGGTACCGTAAAGGAAATGGGAAGCTGATAACCCACTGGCGCAATGGCACGTCGGGAAATACTTCATCGGTCAACAGGGCGGCGGTCTCGGTCTGGCGTGGCCGGCTCCATCATCACGGTCGTGGCCCCCAGACTGGAGGAGGGGTTGAGGTGGGAATCCCAGGTGGCCTGACCGTCGTAGTGGGTGTGCACATCGACGAAACCCGGGGTGACGATTTTTCCCGCGGCGTCAATTTCCCGGCCGGCACTGCCGGGCAATTGTTTAGCTACCGCCGCAATCAAGCCATCCTTGATGGCGATGTCTGCGCCAAATGAAGCCGCGCCGCTGCCATCGTAGATCTCGCCGTTCCTGATGATGAGGTCGTAGTCTGCCATGCTGATGGTCTCCGCTGCCTATAGCCCGCCAATAGCCCAGAGCGTAACAAACTACTCTTATTTGTCTAGTTTGGGTCAGGCCTTACATTTTACACGGCGGCAACCAGGCATCGCCAAAACGTAAAATGTAAGACCTGACCCCGTGCTCTTTTATTGAGTTAACAGGTGTGGGGCGTGACCCAGAGGTATATGCTCTCCCCTCAAAACACAGTTGGCGACCACGTGCCAGGATAGCTACCGATGATCAAGTTGAATGTTAATGGTCAGGAGCACAGTCTCGATGTGGCCCCTGATACACCACTATTATGGGTGATCCGGGAAAATCTTGGCCTCACGGGCACCAAGTTTGGCTGCGGCATAGCCCTGTGCGGCGCGTGTACGGTTCATCTCAATGGATCGCCTATTCGCTCCTGTATTACACCGGTTGCGAGCGCGGATGGCGCTAGCATCACAACCATTGAAGGTATAGCCAGGGGCGGTGAACTTCACCCTGTGCAACAAGCCTGGATCGATGAACAGGTGCCGCAGTGTGGTTACTGCCAGTCAGGCCAGATCATGTCAGCAGTTGCCCTGCTACGTGACAATCCAAACCCCGCCGATGAGGATATCGATTCTGCCATGTCCGGCAATGTATGCCGGTGCGGCATGTATTCCCGAATCAAGAAAGGCATAAAGCGGGTCGCGAACGCCCAGGTTCAGCTGTTTGATCCGGAAGCCGGGATGGAGGTGCACCATGGGTAAGTGGACGAGACGCGGCTTTATCAGCGCCGGTGTTGTCGGTGGCAGTGCACTGCTTATCGGTGTTGCTATCCGTCCGGGGCATCACGCGTCAGACGTAGCAAAATACGTTGCAGGAGAGGGGGAATCCCTTGTCAATGCCTGGGTCAAGATTGATGCGAACAACCGGGTCACGGCGATCGTGCCACATTCCGAGATGGGCCAGGGTGCACAAACCGCCTTAACCCAGATGTTGGCCGATGAGCTGGATGCCAAATGGGAAGATGTTTCATTTATCGAAGCACCTGCTGAAGAGGAATACGCTAACTGGGCGCTGGGTAAAGGATTTATCCTCGGCGATACAAAAATACCGGCACTCCTGGTGGGCTCTGTCGATGGGGTATTCATGCAGGTCACCAAGGCCATGCATCTGCAGACCACGGGTGGCAGTGCCAGCGTCCGCGCGACCGGTGTCTACGGCATGCGAGTCGCGGGGGCCGCCGCCCGGGAAATGCTGATGGAAACGGCAGCGGATAGCTGGGGAGTTGAAGTTTCTGAGTTAAAGACACGGGAAGGGATGGTGATACACGAGGCAAGTGGCAAGCAAGAGCCCTATGCCAGCTTTGCGGCGAAGGCGGGTGAGATGAAGCCGCCATTTGTACCCACACTAAAAACACCTGACCAGTTCACCATTATGGGAAAGAGCAAACCGCGATTGGATATCCCCTCCAAGGTAGACGGCTCTGCCCAGTTTGGTATTGATGTGGTTGTCGATGGCATGAAATACGCTACCGTCAATGCTGCGCCCGTGTTCGGTGCAAAGGTCGCTAGCATCAATTCGAGCAAGGCTGAAAAAATGCCCGGTGTCATAGACGTGGTGAATCTTGATGACGCGGTTGCAGTGGTGGCCGAAGGTTACTGGCAGGCGAAGCAGGCATTAGCGGCCGTTGCAGTGCGTTGGACTGATACCGGCAGTGAAGCCCTCAATAGTGAGGCTTTGTTCAACCAGTTCCAGGCGGATATGAAACAGGCGAATGAATCCGGCGACTCCAAAACTGACGTGGATATCGGCAATGCCGGGCAGGCTTTCGCGACTGCCGCGCGTATCGTCAAGCGGGAGTACAAGGTGCCTTATCTGGCCCACGCTTGCATGGAACCGATGAATGCGGTTGCCAGGGTAGAAAATGGAAGATGTGACATTTGGACGGGAACCCAGAATCCCCTCGGATTTAAATACGATGTAGCGGCTGCACTGGAGATTGACGTCAATGATGTCAGTGTCACAAACCACTTCATGGGTGGTGGATTTGGTCGGCGCTCCAAATCGGATGCCGTCATACAAGCAGCCAGAATATCACGACAGGTGGGCGTACCGGTCAAACTGATATGGTCACGGGAAGAAGACGTACAGCACGACCATTACCGACCTGCGGTGGCGTCGAATTTTCGCGCTGCGCTGAACGAGGAGGGAATGCCTGTCGCCTGGGAAAATCAATACGTTGACAAGCACGAACCGGTAGAAGCGCCTCACATTTCTTACGCCATTCCCAACCAACATATTCATTATGTGGATAGCCCAACCCATGTACCCTTCGGGGTGTGGCGTAGTGTCGATCATTCACAACATGGCTTCTTTGTAGAGTCATTCATTGATGAACTAGCCTATGAAGCTCGGGAAGACCCCTACCAATTCCGCAGAAACCTGCTTAAAGATCAGCAACGACAAATTGATGTCCTTGACCTGGCGGCGAAAAAGGCGAACTGGAGCGCGCCAATCGGCAAGAACCGTGGTCGCGGTATTGCCATTCAGGAATCCTTTGGTTCCTTCGTCGCTGAAGTGGTAGAGGTGACGGTGCTGAAGGGCAAGGTGAGTGTTGATCGGGTTGTGGTTGCGGTGGATCCGGGGTTTGCTGTTTCACCGGATGGGCTCACAGCGCAAATGGAATCCGGTGTCATCTATGGCCTTACTGCGGCCTTATATGGCGAAGTGTCGATAGAAAATGGCAGGGTTTCACAAAGCAATTTCAATAATTATCCGATGGTCAGAATGGATTCATCCCCTGAAATCGAAACCTACATTATTAACAGCCATGAATCCTGGGGTGGGGCGGGCGAGCCAGGTACACCGGGCATTGCACCAGCACTTACCAATGCCATATTTGCTGCAACCGGCACTCGCATCCGCGAATTACCGGTAAGTAAATTTGATCTTGATTTTGAGTTCGGCAAAGAAAGCGAGGCTTAAGCGCTGCTCGGTACTGAGCGACAGAGAATTGAGCAGACCGGGCGCTACGCCTTCCACGGCTCGTTATAATTCTCCGCACCCACCTCCCTGACATCCTCCAGCCAGTCGCCCTCGTAGGGCCAGTCTTGCGGGTTATCATCGCTGGGGCCCTGCCAGAATCGGTTAAGTGGCCCCTCTACGCCCCCTTCCAGGGACCAGGCCTGACGGCGGAACGTCCAGCTGTCTGGTACCAGACGGTGGGCCTCGCGGAAGTGTTTGATGGCGGCCGTATGCTGGCCCTCCGATTCCAGGTGGGTCGCCAGCTCGAAATGCGCGTGCCCCAGTGAAACATCCGCCGAGCGTGGCCGTGAGCGCTGGATGACTGTTACCGGGTCCATCGCGTAGTCACTGTCGGCGCCTTTTTCTACCCAGTCGCGCAGTGCAGTGTGGTAAGCAGCGGGCTCGATCACCATTTTTGCCGCTTCGCCCAGTATTTCGACAAAGCGCGCGGGCAGTTCCGCGGGTATGTCCATGGTGGGAGCATCCCGCTCCAGCGGTGGTGCCGGCGCCACTTCGGCCGGTCGCACAATCATGCCCTGCTCATCGATCCAGATGCTGCTGGGAATATTGATTACCCCGAACAATTCCGCCAGGCGGTGGTGCTGATCGATCAGGCTGGGGTGCTTCGGTGCGGCCGCTTCGATAAAGCCGCGACAACTTGCGGCACCCAGCACGTCCAGTCCTACAGTGACCAACTCAAGTCCTTGCGGGTGCAATTCTTCTCTTAGTGCCTGCCACACGGGCAGGTCGCCGGAGCATCCTCAGTAGGGTGCCCAGGCATAGACAATAATTTTCTGGCCGCGCAGGCTGGAGAGCTTGAACAGATTGCCGTTAACGTCAGGCAATTCCAGTTCCGGTGCTTGTGCGCTGGTCAATGCTCGCGAACCGACCGTTTCAGGCCCAATGGCCAGCAGGCCAAAATCTGGTTCTTCAGCCAGTGGCAAGCCCATGGCTTCAGCCAGCGCCCTGGCATTGACGGTGTCACCCTTGAGTTCATCCGGAAGAGGAATACACACGTCGCCCTTGCAGGCGCCCTCAGGTTTCATTACCCAGCCGGATCTGTGTTCAAACTCGGCCCGGCTGGTGGTTTCTGATGTGAGTAGCATGTTGTCTCCTGGCTGCTTGCTGGCGATCTTGTAAGCTTAGTCGTAATTGCGCCCCGCGGCACAGCAATCCTATTTTACGTACTTGCGGAATTCCGGCGCGCGTTTCTCGTTGAGCGCCGCCACGCCTTCCCTGGATTCCGCGGTGTCGTAGTAGAGGCTCAGGGCCTGCATGCCCATGCTGGACAGGCCGCGGATGTGTTCGGTGTTGGCGACGAAGGAACGCTTGGCGATGGCGATGGCCGTGGGGCTGCGCTCGACGATCTCTGCGCACCAGCGCTCAACTTCCGCGTCCAACTCCTCGTGGGGGACTACCGCGTTGATCAGGCCGATAGCGAGCGCTTCTTCCGCGCTGTAGCGGCGGCATAGGTACCACATTTCCCGGGCCTTTTTTTCACCCACCACCTGGGCCAGGAAGGCGGTACCAAACCCGGGATCGACGGACCCCATTTTCGGGCCCACCTGGCCGAAGATCGCTTTTTCCGAGGCGATGGTCAGGTCGCAGAGGGCGGCCAATACATTGCCGCCGCCGATGGCATAACCCTGCACCCGCGCGATCACCGGTTTTGGCACATCGCGGATAATGCTCTGCACTTCCTCGATCGGCATGCCAATGGTGCCGCGGCCCTCGTACTTGCCCTCGTGGGAAGACTGGTCGCCCCCGGTGCAGAAGGCCTTGTCACCGGCGCCCGCCAGCACGATCACGCCGATGTCGGAATCCCAGCCCGCGGTGGAGAAGGCGCGGATCAGTTCCTCACAGGTCTGGCCGCGGAAGGCGTTGTACTTTTCCGGCCGGTTGATGGTGATCCAGGCCGCGCCGTCTTTGACTTCATAGTCTATGTCCTGATAGTTCATGGTGTGTCCTCCGTTATCCGTTCATGGTCAGGCCGCCAGACACGCTGATGACCTGGCCGGTAATATACGCGGCATCGTCGCTGGCCAGGAATGCAAACAGCCCCGGCAGATCCTCCGGCTGGCCCAGGCGGCCCATCGGCACGGCTTTGGCAAAGGCCGCTTCCAGCTTGTCGGGATTGTTGGCCCCGTCCAGAATGCCCTGGAACAGGGTCGTTTGCGTGGGGCCGGGGCAGATGACGTTCACCGAAATGCCGTGGCGGGCATGCTCGCGGGCCAGGGTTTTCGAGAATGACACCACGCCGCCCTTGCACGCGGCATACACTGACTCACCGGAAGACCCGACCCGGGCCGCATCCGAGGCCACATTGACCACGCGGCCACCGCCGTTTTCCACCATGGCCGGCAGTACCACGTGGTGCAGGTTCAGCATGCCCACCAGGTTGATGGCAATGATGCGCTCCCAGTCTTCGGGTTGAGTATCGACAAACGGCTTGAACAGGTCCCAGCCCGCGTTGTTGACCAGGATGTCGACCGGGCCCAGTGCCTGCTGCGCAGACGCGACCGCGCTTGTTACGGCCTGGTAATCGGTGATATCGGCCGCAAAGGCGGTGGCGGTGCCTCCCGCATCGGTAATCGCCGCGCTGGTCGCGAGGGCGGTTTGCTCGTCGATGTCGAACACCGCGACCTTCACGCCTTCCTCGGCCAGGCGCTGGCAGACGGCGCTGCCGATACCGCCGCCACCGCCGGTGACGATGGCCATCTTGCCGGTTAATCCGCGCATGGTGCTGTCTCCTGTCTCTACGAGACCCGGTGCGCAAGCACCAGTCAGAACAAGGCCCTAATGTGTCCGGCCTGTCTTCGCCGCATAAAACGAGCCCCTGAACGCGCCGAACACTTCCGCAACCTGGGGATGACCTGCCGGCTCGCCACTGTCATCAACCAGCAGGTTCTGCTCTGAAACGTATGCCTCATAAGCATACTGATCATTTTCTGCCAGCAGGTGATAGAAGGGCGGGTCTTTGCGCGGACGCACTTCCTCCGGAATAGATTCCCACCACTCATCGGTATTACTGAACGTGGGATCCACATCGAAAATGACACCCCGAAAGGGGTAATGCCGGTGGCGCACCACCTGCCCGACAGCGAATTTTGCCTCGCGTTGCAACATGAAACGATCTCCAGATTCCACTAGCGCCAGAATACTCCTAGCGGGCGTTGAT
>JAPUKZ010000506.1 GCA_027295405.1 Gammaproteobacteria bacterium | reverse complement strand
AAACTCCCACATAACGCGCACTTTCCTGCCATGACAGGTTGTATTTCCGGGCGATGTTGGCGAGGCCCTTGGGTTGGATGGTGTTAAAAACTCCGCGACGGACAGCAAACAGTAAATTGGTTGTCGCCAGCGGTATGGCACCGCCGGAGTAGCCGAGACCATAAATAAGCCCTATCGTCGGTACGCTGACATTGGCCATCACCGCAATCAGGCGCGAAATCGAATGTGCCTGGTTGTTGGCATTGGCGTCGGTGCCCGCATCCGCACCCGGTGTATCCATGAAGGTCACCATGGGTATGGCGCGGGCATCGAATTCCCTGGCCAATCGACAGGCTTCCAGGTGGTGCTCCGGGCCCCATACACCATTGTTGACACTGCGGTTCTGGGCAATAATACCGATGCGGCGCTGTTGCCCCTGATATTCGAGAGCGAGATCTACCGAGTAAAGCGGGCCCAGCTCAAACTCGTTGAAGATCTTGCCGCGCAAATTCTGAATGACCACCTTCGCGCTGGGGCGCTGGGTGGATTCCGCCGGGTCCAGCACCCGTGCGATATACGCGTCCACCGACAGGGCTTCTAACTGCGCTAACTCTGATTCAATTTGGTCCGCAGAAAGCAGACCGCCGACATCAGAATGCCAGGCAAAGGGGTGCTGGATACCATCCAGGGCGAAATTTCGCGCCCGGTGTTCAACTTCCCGGTATAGGAGCAAACTATCCTGCACTGGGTTGTTCATGTCAGGCGGCCATTAACACGTGGCTGATCACCGTGGCTCCGGTGCCGCCGATATTCTGAATCAGTGCCACCTCGGCACCCGGAACCTGGTTGGCTCCAGCGGTTCCGGTCAGCTGCATATAGGTCTCCGCCAACTGGTAAACTCCGGTTGCTCCCACCGGATGGCCGCGTGATTTCAAGCCGCCCATGGTAGATATGGGGAGCTTTCCATCGAGGGCGATCTCACCATCCTTGCCGAAATGTACGCCCCGACCCTTCTCCGCGAACCCCGCAGCTTCCAAGCTGAGGGAGGTGATTATGGTGTAGGCGTCGTGTAATTCAAACAGATCAATATCATCTTTGCTAACACCCGCCTGTGCAAATGCGCGTTTTGTCGACAGGGCTACGCCGCTCAGTTGCAACTGGTCTACGCGTTCCGCCAGCGCCAGAGAGTCGGTACCTATGGCGGACCCCGCTACCTTGATCAATGGCAGGCCGGACCGAGCCGCCGCCCGCGCCACATCCTCACAGGCCAGAATAACTGCCGCAGCGCCGTCACAGACCGGAGGCGCATCAAACAGTTTTACCGGATCCACAAGCATGCGCGAGTTCATATAAGTATCGAAATCAATTTGCTTTTGCAAAAACGCGTTAGGATTAGTGTAGCCGTTATCGTGGGCGGTGATGGCAAAATGAGCAAAATCTGCCGCGGTCACCCCATAGGCTTCCATGTAGAGCTTCATCAGCTTCGCATTCAGTGAGATGAAGGACTCCCCCTTGCAACCTTCCAGCTCCCAATCGGCGGCCGTGGCCAGGGCGGCGGTGATGTCTTCCCGACCGGCATGGGTCATGCGCTCAATACCACAGACGATGGCGGCGTCATGAAAGCCTCCAGCGACACCCATAAAGGCCCACCGTGCCGCTGCTGCACCAGAGGAGCAGGCCGATTCCACGGTAGCCGCTTCAATGCCGCGCAGGCCGACAACATCGGCGATTAGCGCACCCAGCTGTTGTTGCTGGGTCAGCATGCCAGACATCATGTTGCCGGTGACCAGCATACTGATGCGATCCCGCTCCAACCCCGCGGATTCCAGGGCCTGCTCAATGGCGTCGGCGGCGAGGTATCGGCCCCGGATACCGGCATTTTTGGTGGTCTTGGTCTGGCCTATACCAATCAGGTATACATCTCTCATCGAAATTCTCTCTCTTATTCAAACTGTTACACGATTATTAGCCGAACACGTACTCGCCGGGCGCGTCCCGCAGTGGCTTATAACCCTTACGGCTTGCACCCATCGTTGGTGGCTTGACTTGCGTGGTCGTGCGTTGATCTATCCACTTGTCCCAAACCGGCCACCAGGAGCCGGGGTTCACGTCCATGTCCTCCAGCCAGGTATCTGGATCGATGTACTTGTCGCCGGACAAGCGGGTGTGAATGCGGTAGCGGCGGCGCGGATGCTCCGGCCCGCTGATCACGCCGGCGTTATGTCCGCCGCTGGTGAGGGCAAAGGTCAACTCGCCCTGGGTCAGGTGGTGAAACTTGTAGACCGACTGCCAGGGGGCCACGTGATCGGTTTCCGTGCCCAGTACAAACAGCGGCACCCGGATGTCTGACAGAGAAATCGCGCGACCACCGATCTTGAACTTGTTCCGGGACAGCTGGTTCTCGAGATAGAGCTGCCTCAGGTACTCGGTGTGCATAAGGTAGGGCATGCGCGTTCCATCCGCGTTCCAGGACATCAGGTCATTCAGCGACGCCTTCTTGCCCATGAAATAGCGATCGACGATGCCCGCGTAGATCAGGTCACTGGAACGCAATGCGCTGAAGGCGCCGCCCATGCCTTCAGTGCCCAGGTAGCCACGTTTCCACATCAGTTTCTCCAGGAAAGACAGCTGGCTGGGACTAATAAAACGGGTAATCTCTCCGGCCTCGCTGAAATCAGCCTGCGCCGCAAACAGTGAGATCGTCTGCAGGCGATCATCGTCGTCCCGGGCCATGGCCGAGGCCGCTATCGACAGCAGGGTACCGCCGATGCAGTAGCCCACAGCGTGAATCTTGCGCTGCGGACAGATGGCGCTGACCGCGTCAATCGCTTTCATCAGGCCCAGCGCGACGTAATCCTCAAAGCTGACATACTTGTCTTCCTTCTCCGGGTTTTTCCAGGAAATGATGAATACGGTCTTGCCCTGTTCTGTCAGGTATTTCACCAGGGAATTGTGGGGTGAGAGATCCAGGATGTAGTATTTCATTATCCACGCTGGGCTGATCAACACGGGTTCAGCAGCCACCGTTTCCGTGACCGGTTGGTACTGGATCAGTTCGATCAAAGAATTCTGGAACACCACTTTGCCGGAAGTCACGGCCAGGTTCTCACCCACTTTGAAGGCGTCGTTCTCGGCCACGCCGTTATTGGCAGCGTCGCGCAATTGATCCTGGACAAAAAAGCGCAGACCACGCGCCAGGTTCATCCCACGCTCCTTGACGGTGGTTTGTAGCACTTCCGGATTGGTGAGTGGGCTATTGGCGGGTGATAGCAGGTCCAGAATCTGGTCGGCTACCGCGTGGACCTGAATCTCGTGCTCGCTGCGTACGCCTTCAACCCCGATAGTGGCTTCCTTCCACCAGTCCTTGCTGACCTGGTGCGCCTGGGCAAAGACCTTGAAGGGCCATTTCTGCCAGGCTTCACCGCTCATGCGGCGTTCAATGGCCGAGGCCGGCCCCTGGGCTGATTTGTTGAACAGGGATTCCACACCGTAGA
>JAPUKZ010000505.1 GCA_027295405.1 Gammaproteobacteria bacterium | reverse complement strand
GGAGCTACCCTGTCGGCGTCTGATTCCCTACAGTTTTCAGGGTACGACACCGCCGGATGCTCTCAAGGAGGAGATTCGCCAGGTCCTGGAGCGCGGTATCGGTGCGATGGGTCGCCTGTGTCAGTTTGCTCCGTATCTGGCGGGCAGTGAGTTGAGCATGGCCGATATTTACGTGCGCTACGTCAACACCGTGGTGAAAATGGCGGGCAGTAGCCTGCTGGAGTGGGATATCCTGCCAGAGATAGCGGACATGAGCGAATGGGATGCGCAAATGGCGGATTCTGATATCGCACGCAAGATTGATGCGGACCAGGCCGCCAATGCGGAGGATTTTTTTGCTTACCTCAAGCGCAGGTTTGGTGGTTGAGGCCCTGAAACGTGGTTACACTTGCTGAATATTCAATAAATGGAACATAGATGACCTTCAAGGTATCGACACTGCGAGGCGTAGAGGGGTTGAGCTGGTTACTGGGTATTGCCCTGAGCGGCTTTTTCCTCAGTCAGCTGGCCCTCAATGAAGCTGAGCGGGTCTCTGCTATCAAGGCCTTCGAGCTGGCCTCTGCCAGCGGTGCGCCGGACCAGAGCTTGTGGTCGGACGAGCGGATAGAAGCCTTTGAAGTCACCAGAAGCCTCGCCCCCGACCGGGTGGAGGCGGTGTTGTTCATTCCCGATCTCGATCTCAAGGTGCCGGTATACGCCGATGCCAGCGATCTGGTCATGAACCTGGGCGCCGGCCTGATTCCCGGTACGGCGGGACCAGACGAGGCGGGAAACATTGGCATCGCCGGCCACCGCGACGGCTACTTTCGCGTGCTCAAGGATATCGAAATTGGCGACACCCTGACTTTGCAGACGCCCCGGGGTGAGCGACGCTATCGCGTACAGGAAACCCTGATCGTCGATCCCATCGATGTGGATGTTCTGGACGCCACGGACCAAAGCAGCGTCACCCTGGTGACCTGTTACCCCTTTTACTTTGTCGGCTCAGCCCCGCAGCGTTTTGTTGTGAAGGCGCAGCTCGACATTTAATAATGTCAAACTATAGGAGTAGTGACATGATTGTACGCAAGACGGTTTTACTGGCAGGCGCCTGCTTTGCTTTGTTGTTCGGACAGGCCGCACTGGCTCAGGACCTGAGTTGTTCAGATATCAACTGGTCGTCCGCGGTAACCGACGAGTATCCGAATATCGCAGACGCTTGTGATGCGGTGGTGCAGAAGAATGGCAAAATGTTTGCGCGGATTGAGGTGGAAATCCAGCGCGTGCGCGGCCGTACCTTGACCTTCAAGATTCTCCACAATGATGGCAGTTCCAGTGGCAGCTACACCCAGACGGTGAATACCGGCTGGCGGGCCAAGATTGGTGGCCGTTCCTACCGGCCCAGCGATTTGTTTCGCGGTCAGCAGTTGAACGTGTACATGCCGAGCGATCGCTGGGCGGTGATTATCGAAGATGAGGAGGATGATGGTCCCGACGAAACGGAAGCAGTGGCTATTATGGCGGCCCCGGTGCTGCCGCAAACCGCCAGCGCGTTGCCCTTGTTTGGCTTGCTGGGTGGAGGTTTCATGGCCCTGGCTGCGGGCCTGGGTGTTATCCGCCGCCGCTTGAGCTAGCTCTCTTCGTCTACCCAGACCCGGCGCCGGGGTTCGCCGATACGTTGTACCAGGTCTTCCAGTTCGGCACGATCCGGCGCCTTGACACGCCGAAATCGAGGAGGTTGATTGTCGCGATACGCGTAGACGCCGTCCAGGAACAGAATATGGAAGTGGCGGGCCGTGTTCGGATCGGGCCGCGTTCGGATTCAAGTTTAGCGCACTACCGAAGCGTTGGATCAGTCGGGCCACGCAGGCGTCACCGCACCGGTGGCGCCATTTTTAAGTTGATACCCAGCCTTGTGGATCAGGTGAGTCGAAATAGCCCGGCAAACGATACCCAGGATCTTGCCCATTGCCTGGGAATATTGCCAGCGCTAAAAAGGGAACTATCCTTTCCTGGTCCGTTTCCAATCTTATTCAGGAAAAATCACTTGCTGATAAAATCTCCTTAACCGGGAAGGACAAGAATCTAAGCTGGAAAACACTGGATACTGAGCGCTCTGGCGTCGCTAATTTTTCACGCTTGTACAAGATAGATCGAAAAATAATACGGTATACGCGCGAGTTCTGATTACATCTGACAAGCAGCAAGTAAGAAAACTCCAATTTGGCTACAGCGACCGGATTAAATTGTTTTTCAATGACCAATTGCTTTACAGCGGAACCAATATGTATGGATCAAGAGATTATCGGTATCTTGGGAGTATTGGCTATTTTGACAACGTGTATCTTCCCTTGAAGAAGGGAGCCAATGAGCTTTGGTTGGCTGTCTCTGAAAGTTTTGGCGGCTGGGGGATTCAGGCCAGGTTTGAGAATATGGATGGCATTTCCGCAAAAACAGAGTAGGTTTGAGCGTACTTCCCGGTTGATGTAAACCCTGTCCTTTCGGGGGTTTCCTAGAACGCGGCCATGCGTTCAATGACCCAGTAGATGGCAAGACTGCCGATAGCATACGGCGGCACCGCCCACGCCCACTCAACTGTAGGCAACTTGATGCGCAGGCTCATGCGCTGAAAAAGAAATACGCAAGCCAGCACGCTGGTGACAAAGAGCAGTTGCCCGGCCTCTATTCCGATGTTGAAAAACAGCAGCGCTGTGGGTATCGAGTTCTGCGGCAATCCGATGTCCGCTAATGCGCCTGCAAAACCCAGTCCGTGCAGTAAGCCGAAGGCAAAGGCAATACGCCATGGATACCGCCGTTCCAGGCCGTGGTCGCGTCGATGATTGTTAACGACCTCTGCTGCGACAAAAGCAATGCTCAGTGCGATAACCACCTCGGTGGGCGGTACCGGCGTATGCACGAAACCGAGTGTCGCTGCTATCAAGGTCAGGCTGTGTGCAAGGGTAAACGCGGTGATGGTTGTAATCACACTGCGCAGGCCTTGTACCAGCAGTAATAGCGCAAGGACGAATAGAAGGTGGTCGACGCCAAACAGGATATGATCAATGCCGAGCAGGAGGTAGGTTTGCACGACTTCAAATGGGCTCGGCTGTGCAGGAACCAGTAAGGAAGGGCTGTTTGGGGTGAGTCGGCGGGCTTCACTACTGCCATCTGTGAGTTCAAACCGCACTAAAACATCCGTCGCAGTTTTTTGCAGGCCATCAATTTGAATGACCCCTCCCTCCAGGCCGCCGGCACATTTTGTGCTCCAGCGTGAGATGTATGCGCTGCCGTCAAAAATTGCCGGCGCAGGGAACCTGGTCTCGCAATTTTCAGGCAGCCTGGCGGTGATCGCCATGGGGCGCTCGCCCACGGCGGGCGTCTTCCAAATGACTTCGTACAGTTCTTTTTCGACCAGTTGCAGCTCCAGGTAACCCGGTTGAAGTGCGTGGCCAAACGCGGGATTCATATTGCCGATGGTGCCAACGACCAGGATCGTCAGTAACAATAAACAGCGGAAACCCGGGTGCATTATGGTGTTTTCATGGGCGCAGAGTCATCATCGCGCTCGATTTCAATGATGAAACGGCTCCTGCGCTGAACGTAGTCATTCTCACGCACGTCTCTTGCCTTTGCCTCGCTCCAATCTCTCCGCACCACATCACGAATTTCACTTAAGGCCGGTGCGCGCCCGGGTGAGCGATCAATGATGCGAACCAGGTGAACACCGAAAGAAGAAGTCACTGGACCAGACCATCTTGCCGGGGGCAACTTTGACAGCTGCTCAAAGAAGCCTTTTCCGAAAATTCCGTCGACGGCTTCAGACGTTGAAAGTCCCAGACGGCCTGGCAGGAATGTGCGTTCACCCAGGGTACTTTGGTCCGTATCTTCATCGGAGTTGAGGGCGGTGAGAAGTTGCCCGGCCTTTTCAGGATCCGGTTTTTCACCCAGGTATATTTGCTCTATAGCGAGACGAGAGCTTTGACGATAATTCTTTTTGTTAGCTGCGAGGTAGGTTTCAAGCTCACCAGGGCCTGGTTCTACAAGATAACTGC
>JAPUKZ010000504.1 GCA_027295405.1 Gammaproteobacteria bacterium | reverse complement strand
CCGGCCCTCATAGAGCGAACCCGTACGCCCATAATGCTTGTTCACGAACTGCACATAGCGGTTGCCCAGTAAACTCATAACCAGCGAGATGCCCTCAGGACAGCCCGGTGTTAGCAGCAGGTGCACATGATTGGTCATCATCGCGTAAGCGTGCAAACGCACCCCGTATCGCAATAGTGCATCCATCAGGTAGTCCTGATAGAGAACATAGTCCAGCGGTTCCGCAAAGCATGGCTGGCGATTGTTCCCCCTTTGCACCACGTGATAGGTGTAACCCCCGAGATACATACGCTCTCGTCTACCCACGGCAAACCTCCTTGTTCACCTTGCTGAACGATAACCTTGTTGAACACGCCCAATAAATATCGGCAACCAGGCGCGCCTGCGCAAGCTACTGCACGAAAATGATGTGAAATACTTATCCACAAACCCCGAAGTGGCCCCGGCCCCCTGGGGGGTTTGTGGATAACTTTTCTGGTAGTCGGGGTGGGGCTTGCCAATTTAATGAAAGTGTATTAAATTGGTTAAAACGAAATCAGGATACCGACTTACCATGAGTAACACCGACACCTTTCCCAATATCAGTTTCGACTACTGTGGCTACCAGGTGCTGGTCACCGGTGGCAGTAATGGCATTGGCGAGGGCATCGCGCAGGCCTACCTCGCCGCTGGTGCCGACGTCACCATCACCGGTACCCGTGCCAGCGCCGGCGATTACGACAAGGACCTGAGCGCCTATAACTACCTGCAAATGATTGCCACCGACAACGACAATTTGCAGGCGGTGGCCGATGCCATGACGAAACTGGATATCCTGATCAACAACGCCGGCGCCTCCCTACCCGATGGCAAAGATGAATACGAGCCGGAGGTGTTCGAGAAAGCCGTCGCTATTAACCTGACCAGCAACTACCGGCTGGCTGCGGCCCTGAAAGACAAACTCTCCGCCAGCGAGTTGCCGGGCGGCGCCAGTATCATCGGCATGGCTTCCATGAGTTCCCTGTTCGGTATCGAAATTGTCCCCGGTTACGGCAGCGCCAAGACCGGCTTGATGGGGCTCACCCGGGTGCTCGGCGTGAGCTATGCCAAGTCCAATATTCGCGTTAACGCTATCGCCTGCGGTCTCATTGAATCCAATATGACCGCGGGAATGCTGGAGATACCAGAAATGATCCAGCCGCACCTGGATCGCACTCCCCAGGGCAGATTGGGCAAACCGCAGGACATCGCCGGCCCCACCCTGTTCCTCAGCAGCCCCGCCGCGCAGTACATTACCGGGCAAACCCTGGTGGTGGATGGCGGCTACTCGGTGCAGGGTTGATCGATGACCGCACCCGAAAAACAGCCTTCCGCCCGCACTAAGGCCACCCGCGCCAAGATCATCAGCACGGCGGAGCAGCTGTTTGCAGAAAAGGGCGTTGCCAGCGTGTCGCTGAACGAGATCACCCGCGCCGCCGAACAGAAGAATCGCAATGCGGTGCACTACCACTTCGGTAACAAGGAAGCCCTGGTACAGGCGATTTTCGAGAAACACTGGGCGCCTATATCCGCCCAACGCACCGCTATGATCGATGCTATAGAGCACAGTGGCGACATCCAGCTACAAGACGTGGCCAGCGTCCTGGTGCGCCCGGTAGCGGCTCGATTCGATGAAGCCGATGGCGGAGTTGCCTATATCAAAATCAGCGCTCAGCTGGCCGCCGCCAATGTGCTGAATTTCTTCCACCGGGGCGAGGACGCGAGCCCCAGTCCCGGCTACGGACCCGACATGAACCAGCTTTGGGCGCCGTTCCTGCGTCACCTGCCCAGACCGGTACGGGAGCAGCGCATGTCCTTGATAGTGGGGATGTTGTTCCACGGGCTGGCCGACCACGCGGTATTTCGCGACAGTGGTGACACCGATCTGGCCAATACCGAACTGATGGTCAGTAACCTGATTGATAGCCTGTGTGCGGTGCTCAGCGCACCGGTCTCCGCTGCGACCGAGGCCACGCTGTAGGCGTCAGGCGGCTTTGATGGCGTCGCGACTGCTTGCCCTGGCAGCCTAGAGAGCACGGGGGAATCAGTTGCTGGTTGAGGTTGCGGCGATTGGGCTGGCAGGTCAGTCCATCGGTGCCGGCCAATTCCGTCAGGCTCACCCACGCCCATGGCCAGTGCTGCAATCAGCACAATGATCAAGAGGAAAATGTACGGCGCGCTCGGCGGTCAAAACTGGCGATATGGAGGTAGGCAATGACCCAGCTTAAGCCAGTGATGCACAATCCGGTAATCATGAACAACAACAAGGGCTATTTCAGGCTCATTTTATATTGGAAACACTTTCCTCCCCTTCAGAGGCTCATTTTATATTGGAAAAGACTGCATTCCGCAATGACTGGATTAATATGAACGACTGGGGGTATCCGCGCGTGTCCGTCCTGTTGCGGCACCCATTAGACAAGGATTACCCACACTTCTCAGGCCGCCTGGAAAACCTTGGAGCCAGTAATCTCAACTCTGCGCTTATTCCATGCGGCCTAAAGTCTCCAAGCACACCTGTCGCTGAGCGAGAATTAAGCTACAATCCGCCCATGCTGAAGGAAATACCCCTTACCCGTCCGGCCACGCCGTTGCTGGACCAGGTCGATAGCCCAGCCCGACTGCGCGAAATGGAGGCCGAGCAGTTGCCGCAGTTAGCGGAAGAGCTGCGTGCGTTCCTGCTCTATACAGTGGGGCAAACCGGCGGGCATTTTGGGGCCGGCCTGGGCGTGGTGGAGCTGACTCTGGCCCTGCATTACGTGTTCGACACCCCCACTGATCGCATTATCTGGGATGTGGGGCACCAGACTTACCCCCACAAGATCCTCACCGGGCGCCGTGAGCAAATGGATTCCATGCGTCACGGCGGTGGCTTGGCGGGCTTTCCCAAGCGCGCCGAGAGTGCGTACGACACCTTTGGGGTGGGTCACTCCTCCACCAGTATTTCCGCTGCGTTGGGGATGGCGATTGCCAATCACACGGCGGGAGATAAGCGCCATTGCGTGGCGGTGATCGGCGATGGCGCGATGACCGGCGGCATGGCCTTCGAGGCTCTGGCCCATGCCGGCCATGTGCGGCCCAATCTGCTGGTTGTCCTCAACGACAACCAGATGTCCATCGGCCACAACACCGGCGGCCTGAGTACCTATTTCGCCAAGATCTGGGCCAGCAAGTTCTATTTTTCCCTGCGCGAGGGCTCCAAGAAATTGCTGGAGAAGGTACCGCCCGCCTGGGAGATCGCCAAGCGCACCGAGGAGCACATGAAAGGCATGGTGGCGCCGGGCACCCTGTTCGAAGAGCTGGGTTTCAATTACATCGGCCCGCTGGACGGTCACGACCTGCCTACCCTGTTGCACACGCTGGAGAATATGAAGGACTTCAGCGGGCCCCGCATCCTGCATATACGCACCGTGAAGGGCAAGGGTTTCGCCCCGGCGGAGAGCGATCCGGTGGGCTACCACGCGATCAACAAGATCGACCCCAAACCCAAAAAAGTTCCGCAGGACGCTGAGCCGGCTCCACCCAAGAAACCCAAGTACCAGGCAATATTCGGGCGCTGGTTGTGCGACATGGCTTTGCTTGATGAGAAGCTGATCGCGGTTACCCCGGCCATGTGCGAAGGCTCAGGCATGGTGGAGTACGCCGAACGTTTTCCCGAGCGCTTCCACGATGTGGCAATCGCCGAGCAGCATTCAGTCACCTTCGCCGCGGGTCTGGCCTGTGATGGCATGAAGCCGGTACTGGCAATCTATTCAACCTTTTTGCAGCGCGGTTACGACCAGTTGATTCACGATGTGGCGATACAGAATCTGGATGTCACCCTGTGCATAGACCGGGCGGGGCTGGTGGGTGAAGACGGCCCCACCCACGCCGGCAGTTTTGACCTGACCTACTTGCGTTGCGTGCCCAATATTATTGTCGCCGCACCCTCCGATGAAAACGAATGTCGGCAGCTGCTGTACACCGCCTATATGCATCCCGGCCCGGCGGCGGTGCGCTATCCCCGTGGCACCGGAACCGGCGTGCGCATCATCAAGGAAATGACCCGCTGCCCGATTGGCGAATCGGTAGTACGGCGTGACGGTTCAGGCGTTGCGATTTTGTCCTTCGGGGTGCTGTTGCCGGCGGCCATGACAGCGGCAGAGAAGTTGGATGCCACGGTTGTGGACATGCGCTGGGTCAAACCCCTCGATGAAAGGCAGGTACTGGAGTTAGCGAGCACTCACGAACTC
>JAPUKZ010000503.1 GCA_027295405.1 Gammaproteobacteria bacterium | reverse complement strand
AGGAACACCAGGGGGTGCACACCGCCGGGGCTGGCTTCGACCAACCGGGTGTAATCGGCAGCAGTCAGCAACCCAGCGGCCTTAAGCTCTCCCACCAGCGTACGCGAGTCAAGAGCGCGCTCCACCGGTCGCTCACCAAATATCGTCGCCATGTATTCCCGTTCCTCAACCGCTCTACAGCGCAGGCCGAAAGATTTATTGGCATGCTATCACAGACCTCAACCTGAGGCCGCTGAGATTTACCTGGTGAGATGGTGTTACTTTTTCAGAATCCCGCCTATACTTCGCAAAAAAAGCATCCTCTGACCCAACACCCACCCAGGACCAGTCCATGCAAATTATCGCCGAACACGGGCATTTGCTGCTCATCCTCGCCTGCGGCTTCGGGTTTTTCATGGCCTGGGGGGTGGGGGCTAACGACGTGGCCAACGCCATGGGCACCTCGGTCGGTTCCCGCGCGCTCACCGTCAAGCAGGCCATCTGCATAGCGATCATTTTTGAGTTTGCCGGCGCCTACCTCGCGGGCGGTGAAGTCACGGGCACCATTCGCAAGGGCATCGTCGATCCGACCATCATGGCTGATTCCCCGGAGTTACTGGTCTACGGGATGTTATCCGCGCTGTTGGCAGCGGGTACCTGGCTGATGGTAGCCAGTATGATGGGCTGGCCGGTATCAACCACCCACTCCATTGTCGGGGCGATCGTCGGCTTTGCCGCGGTGGGAATATCCCCCGACGTCGTCAACTGGAGCAAAGTGGGATCCATTGCCGCCAGCTGGGTGGTATCCCCGCTGCTGGCTGGAACCATTTCCTATATGCTCTTCAACAGCGTGCAGAAATTGATTCTGGACACGGACAACCCCTTCGAGCGCGCCAAACGCTTTATCCCTTTATACATGTGGGCGGTGGGGTTCATGATATCCATGGTCACCCTGCTCAAGGGCCTGAAGCATGTGGGCGTAGAAATCGATCTTGGCCTGGGTTCCAAATTTGCCAATGCCCTGCCCATCAGTTTTGCGGTGGGGGTAGTGGTGGCGATATTGGGCGCCGCCCTGGTGTCCCGGATCAAGGATGAGCACAAGCCGGGTCACCGCTTTGACAGCGTCGAGCGCGTCTTCGCGATCCTCATGGTATTTACCGCCTGCGCCATGGCATTTGCCCACGGCTCCAACGATGTGGCCAATGCGGTGGGGCCGCTGGCTGCGATCGCCAGCACCATTGAATCCGGTGGTCAGATAGCCGAGAAGGCCAGCCTGCCCTGGTGGATTTTGTTACTGGGCGGCAGTGGCATCGTGGTCGGTCTGGCCACCTATGGCTTCCGGGTCATGGCAACAGTGGGCAGGAAAATTACTGAACTCACCCCCAGCCGCGGCTTTGCCGCCGAGTTGGGTGCCGCCGCCACGGTGGTTGTCGCCTCCGCTTCCGGGCTGCCGATTTCTACCACCCACACCCTGGTGGGTGCGGTGCTGGGCGTGGGCCTCGCCAGAGGCATCGCGGCCCTGAACCTGCGGGTTATCTCCATGATATTCGCTTCCTGGTTGATCACCCTGCCCGCCGGTGCCGGATTGTCGATCGTGTTTTTCTTCTGTTTCAAGGCCTACTTCGGCTAGGCAGAGGTACTCCATCAACATGATATTCACGGCTGCAGTCAGTCCAAAAGCGGTCCAGTGTGAGGCGTTTTGCCGAAGGCATGGTGGCGCTACGTCGAGGCAAAACAACGAAGCAATGGGCCGCTTTTGGGCTGACCCGTAGGGCGTTAAGCAGGCCGCTCTCTGCGGCGTTGCACTGGCTTGACGTAGCGGCCACTATGCCTGCGCCAATGCTCCTTGCAGAGAACGGCCTGCTTAACGCTGCATCCGTGAATATCATGTTGATGGAGTACTAGTCTCTGCTCTAAACTGATTTCATGCCATCTGCAAAACTTCCGGGTCCCATTGATCTGTTGGGTAATCTGGTCAGCCTGCCTTCCGTCAGTTCCACCCAGGCCAGCCTGGACCAGGGCAATCGAGCGGTTGTCGACACCCTGGCCCAGTGGCTGCAGGACCTCGGCTTCAGCATTGAAATACAGGATTTGCAAGCGGACGGCGGAAAGGCCAACCTGATTGCCACCCTGGGCACTGGCCCGGGCGGCCTGGTACTTGCCGGCCACACTGATACCGTCCCCTACGATGAGGCCCTGTGGCAGTACGACCCCCTGCGCATTACGGAGTCGAATGAACGCCTTTACGGTCTCGGCAGCACTGACATGAAGGGATTTTTCCCGCTGCTGCTGCAGGCAGCGCAACAGTTTGTAGACACCCCTCTGCAGCAACCGCTGATCGTTCTCGCCACCGCCGATGAGGAGAGTTCCATGCAGGGCGCCCGCGCCCTGGCAGCTGCCGGATATCCCCGGGCGCGACAGGCGATTATCGGTGAACCCACCGGGTTGCGCCCGGTGCGCCTGCACAAGGGCATCATGATGGAGGCGATTCATATTCAAGGGCGTTCCGGTCACTCCTCGGACCCGGAGCTGGGCGTTAACGCGCTGGACGGCCTGCACGCGGTGCTAGGGGATCTTATCGACTATCGCCAGAGCCTGCGGGAACGTTTTCAGCATCCCGCCTTTGCGGTGCAGTATCCAACCCTGAATCTCGGTTGTGTGCATGGCGGTGACAATCCCAATCGTATTTGTGGCTCCACCGAATTGCATTTTGATGTACGGGTAACTCCCGGGCTCAGCAATGCCCTGGTGCGCGAGGAAATTCGGCAGCGTATTGGCCGGATCGCCCAGTCCCGCAACCTGGAAATTTCCATGCAGTCCCTGATCGGCGGGGCTGACTCGTTTGAACAAGCCGCAGGGTGCGAACTGGTGCAGCTGGCAGAGAAGCTGACCGGACACAGCAGTGAAGCGGTGGCCTTCGCCACAGAGGCCTCCTATATGCAGCAGTTGGGTATGGACACCATCGTACTGGGACCGGGTTCCATCAACCGCGCCCATCAGCCGGACGAGTACATAGAACTGGACCAATTTCAGCCCTGCATTGATCTGTTGGTTCAATTCATTCGCCATTTCTGTGTGCAGGCATGAGCGAGCCGGTCTGTGTGCAAACAGGAATAGGCCCGGCGGCCGGCCTGAAAACAGCTTGATCCAGTACCAGTCAACACCCAGGGACTATTTCGAGAAACGCGCTCTCAAGCGTTACGCCGGGGTCTGGTCACTGTGGGCACTGGGCGTCGGCGCCGTCATTTCCGGTGATTTTTTCGGCTGGAATTTCGGACTGGCCGTGGGCGGCTTCGGCGGCCTGTTCCTGGCGACAGTGATCATCGCGGTGATGTATGTGGGCATGTGTTACTCCATCGCCGAAATGTCTCCCGCGCTACCGCATACCGGCGGCGCGTACTCTTTCGGCCGCACCGCCATGGGACCCTGGGGCGGCTTTATCACCGGCCTGGCGGAGAATATAGAATACGTGCTCACCCCGGCGGTGATTGTGGTTGGCATCGGCGGTTACATGGGGGCCATTTGCAACGACTTGTTCGGCCTCGATCTGGCAGCACCACTCTGGTGGCTGATTGCCTACGCCATTTTCGTTGGTCTGAACATCATCGGCGTTGAGGCTACCTTCAAGTTCTCAATCTTCATCACCCTCCTGGCGCTGGCCATTTTGCTGGTGTTCTGGGTCGGTGCCATCGGCCATTTCGACATGGAACTGGCCCTGAACATAGCACCTGATCCCGGCCAATCGCGCTATCTTCCTTTTGGTTGGGCCGGTGTGGCCAAAGCCCTACCCTTTGCCATCTGGTTTTACCTGGCCATTGAGCAGCTGCCACTGGCGGCGGAAGAATCCCACGACCCGCAGCGGGATATGCCCCGGGGCCTGTTGTGGGGCATTCTCACCTTAATCATTGCCTCCCTGCTAACGCGCTGTTCCTCAACTCCGGCATTCAACCCGGTGCCGCCGCGGTGGGTGAGTCGGACGAACCTCTTTTTCTCGCTTTTAAAACCATCTTTGGCGACGGGGTGGGCGCATCCCTGCTGGCACTGCTGGCGGTGGCGGGCTTGATCGCGAGCTTTCACACCATCATCTATGCCTACGGCCGCAATATCTATTCCCTGTCCCGTGCCGGTTACTTCCCACAATGGCTGTCGGTCACCCACGCGCAGAGAAAAACACCTTATGTCGCCCTCATCAGTGGTGCCGTGCTGGGCTATGTCGTGGCCCTTCTGATCGAGTTTGGAGAGCAGTGGTTCGGCGCGGTTCCGGTGGGTGCGGTGCTGCTGAACATGGCGGTGTTTGGCGCGGTTATCGCCTACGTGATGCAGATGATTGCATTCGTATTACTGCGCCAGCGCTTTCCCCACCTGGAGCGCCCCTACCGCAGCCCGCTGGGGAATCCGGGGGCGATCACTGCCTGCGCGATTGCGGGCCTCACCCTGGTTTTTCTGTTCCTGAACCCGCACTACCGCATTGGCGTTTACGGTTGCGCTCTCTGGTTCGCCGCAGGTCTGCTCTACTTTGCCCTGTGGGGCCGGCACAAGCTGGTCTACTCCCCGGAAGAGGATTTTGCCGTCAATCAGGCCCACTGAGCCGCGGGCGGTGTGAATTGTGCCGGTGTACGCCCGGCGCAGGATTGGTTAATCTAGCAATTACCTAATTTTTCAAAGAGTTAGCATGAGCTCAGAGAGCAGGCAGCACATTCTCTGGTTTCGCAATAGCGCACCCTATATCAACGCGCACCGGGGTAGGACCTTCGTCCTGATGTTTGGCGGCGAGGCAGCCCAGCACCCGAATTTTGCCAACATCATCCACGATATCGCCCTGCTGAATAGCCTCGGCGTACGCCTCATCCTGATTCATGGCTCCCGCCCGCAGATTGACGAGCGCTTGCAGCTAGCCGGCCACCAGAGCTCATTTCACGACGGTGTACGGGTCACTGATGCCGCCGCGCTGGAGCACGTAAAAGACGCTGCGGGATCCTTGCGCGCGCAAATCGAAGCCCTGCTGTCCATGGGCTTGCCCAACTCTCCCATGCAGGGCTCATCCATCCGCGTGTGCAGCGGCAACTTTGTGACCGCCAAACCCATTGGGGTGGTCGACGGCTGTGACTTTCTGCACACCGGCAAAGTCCGCAATATTGACGCCGCCGGTATTCGGCAAAACCTGGACGCGGGCTCAATCGTGCTGCTGTCACCCCTGGGCTATTCACCCACTGGGGAAATCTTCAACCTGTCCCTGGAAGATATCGCGGTACATACCGCCGCGTCGGTGAGCGCCGACAAACTGGTCCTGTTCGGCGCGGCACAGGGTTTCCTGGACAGCAACGGCGAGCTGGTCCGCCAGTGCGATCTTAACCAGGCCCTGGACCTGACCCGGGCCAGCGGTGATCCGGAGCAACTGCGCCTGCTGCGCACCGCCAGACAGGGTTGTACTGCTGGGGTAGCCCGCTGCCAGATTATTTCCTACGCAGAAAACTGTGCCCTGCTGGAGGAGCTGTTCACCCATGACGGCAGCGGCACCCTGGTGGGCAATGACGATTACGAGCAAGCGCGCCTGGCCAGCATCGATGACGTGGGTGGTATCCTTGAGCTGATCGAACCGCTGGAGGCCGAAGGGGTGTTGCTGAAGCGCTCGCGGGAGTTGCTGGAGACGGAAATCAATCACTTCCGGATCCTGGAGCGGGATGGTCGTATAATCGCCTGCGCCGCCCTGTACCCGTATCCCGAGTACGGCAGTGGCGAGATTGCCTGCATAGTCACCCATCCGGACTACCGGGGCAGCCAGCGCGGTGAGCGTCTGTTGGCTGAGTTGGAGGCCGATGCCGCCCGTCTGGGCTTGCATCAGGTTTTTGTTCTGACCACCCAGTCCGCGCACTGGTTCCTGGAGCAGGGCTTTCTCGAAGCCGAGCGGACCCAGCTGCCGGAACAAAAAAAATCCCTGTACAACTTGCAACGCAACTCCAAGGTGTTCATCAAGACCCTCAGCAGATCGTGACGCCAGTGGCGCGGGGTTATGCTTTGCTTTCCGCAGCTCAGTACCAGACCAGGTAGACCCATACCAGACTATCGCTCGAGGCCGGCTGTGTGGTAAAGACTGCCGGAGCCCGACGCGGCGGCGACCTGCGCGGCCCCATCTGCGCGGCCCGACCGAATTATTCGCCCTGGCTGATTAGCGCTAACAGGTCCTGGCGGATGCCGTCGATCTCACGCCGCAATCTGGCATCCTGTTTTTCGGTGCGGGCATTGATCACGTCTGCCAGCGCCGCGTAAATAATCTGTTGGTTGTGCGCACTGACCTTGCGGTACTCAGGGGATTCTACCTCGTCGCGCCTGGCCATCAGATCCCGCGCACGCTGTTGCCAGCCGGGCTCTCGTTGCAGTAATTCCTCAGTCTGCTCCAACCACCACCGACGCTGCTCCAGCCAGAGGTGGTCAAAGCGCTGCAATTCTGCTGCGGCCTCACGCAGTCGCTCCTTCTGTGAGGGCTGCAAGCGCCCCAGCACATCTGCCACATTGTCGGCGAAGCTCTCGTAGCTGCTCTGGTGAACCTCCTCACCCGTACGGGACAGGTATTCCTCCTCAAATTCCTCCTGCTCCTCGTACAAGCCCGCCATGAATTCCGCGAGTTGGGCAGCACTGAGTTGCTCCCCCAGTTCAAACGCCAGCGGCATACTGCGATCCTCAAGCCTCTGATACCCTGCCACGAACTCTTCGCTCCACCCGGATACTGTGGCGACCGTCAGCGGCTGCTGCAAATCCGCTTCTATAAGCGCCAACATAAGCAGGTAATTATCCAGCTCCTCCCCGCGATGCCATTCCAGCAGCGGCAGCAATTGTTGCTTGAAACTCTTCTTCTGATCTCTGGTGAAGTCGACGGAGTCATCGACATACCAGGGAATCAGCCAGTCCAGCTGATTGTAAAGAAAGGTATTGCTGCAGGCCCCAAGAGCACCACAACACACCAGCAACAACAAGCCACGCAACCACACAGGCCTCACCCCCTCGGCGACAGAACTAAGGGAGCCTCTGCACAAGTCTATGGCACATCTGGCTTACAGACTTGTGCAGAGGTTCCCTGAGGTATTCAGGTGGGCGATTATTACCATAGTGTAGTGCTCACGCCAATGGTGCCGGGGTGGCGATCACAACCCGATTGCGGCCCTCTGCCTTGGCCTGATACAGCGCGCGATCGCACTGGTTCTGCCAGTGGTCGATGCTGTCTGCTTGCAGCACATCACAGACGCCAATACTGACGGTGACGCTACCACTGGGAACAATATTCGCCTGTTCGATGTGGGACCTGAGTTCCTCTGCCACATGTATGGCGTGGGTTTCGTCCGTCTCCATCAGCAACACCACAAACTCCTCGCCACCGTAGCGGAAAACGTGATCCATGATCCGCAGCCGGTCCTTGATCATATCCACAATGGTGCACAGGGCCTGGTCACCGACATCGTGGCCAAATTCGTCATTGACCCGTTTGAAGTAGTCCACATCAAGCAGCAGCAGCGTCGCCGGCCGTTGATAGCGCTGATAGGTCAGGTATGCCTGTTTGACCTCCTGCTGCAGGTGGCGGCGGTTGAAGG
>JAPUKZ010000502.1 GCA_027295405.1 Gammaproteobacteria bacterium | reverse complement strand
CTCCCTTTGTATAACGTCTGCGGCAGGCGTCCCTGCGGCAGGCGTCTCCGCCGAAATGGAGGTGACGGAACCGCTAGCCGGCACTTCCGGCGAACCGCTCACTCGCACCCACAACAGCAGCATTGCCAGCAACATAACCGCCAATCCCAGTAGTAGCATGCGGGGGCCGGAGTCGCTGATGGCGGACTCGCCGTGCTGGCTTTGTAGCCCCGGCACTGTATTGGAGTTGTTGCGCTCCTGATCAGAGCGATGCAGGGCGTCCAGGATCAAGGACATTACTGCATACCCACGTTGGCGAGGCTGGCGGCGCTGCGAGCAAGGCCGCGCGCGGTTCCGCGCACCTCGCCAAGTTTGAGCAGGGTTTTCATGCCCACAACACCGTCATCACGCAAATTGAACTGGCGTTGAAACAGGCGTACCCGGGTGTCCAGTTCGGCGGTGAAGGAATCCTGGGTGAGCGGCCGCAGTTGCCCATCCAGGCGGGCGAACTCCTGCGCCAACCAGGCCACCATGGGGCCAGCATCTCCGCGACTGACTGGTCCGGAGTACTCGCGTGGAGGCCGCCACAGGAAAACGAACTCCCCCTGCCAGAAGCGACCCAGTTCTGCCAGCGGCCGCACAACTTCCTGGCCCTCGAACAGCAGGAAGGCCTGTCCAGCGCTGACCCCCACCAGCGCAGCGTAAGCCGCAAAGCGCTCCTCGGTCACCAGCGCTAGCAGCGCTGGCCGATCAAAATTCAGCACCTCATCCCAGGTCCGCGCCTGCTGCTTCTCACAGCGCCAACCGAGTTCTTTAAACTGGGCGCAGGTGGCATCTCCTGCCAACTCTGCAACCCCCAGGAAAGCCGCCAGCGCCGCCAGCCCCTCGCCGCGCCGTGAATACCAGGGATTGACGGGAACTGGCGCAGATCCTGCCAGCGCCGGATCCTGCACAGAAGACCCTCCCCCCACTAATTGGGGATCCACCGGCCGGGGTGTGGCCATCCGGGATACGGCCGGCTGAGGTGTGACCGCTCCAGGCCCAGGCGGCGGCTGGCCGGGAACCACGCCATACCACCAGACAAGGACAGCAACCAGCACCAGACTGGCCAGAGTCAGCAGCGGCCGGCGCATGCGCTCTAGTATCGAGTCCCGCGACTCTCCCATGACTTCAGCTGTGGCCTGGCGCAACATGGCCATGTCTACAAGGGCCTTGTTTTGGCCATAGGTGCCCAATAACATGCGGCCACACAGCACGTTGATAAGCCGCGGAATACCCCGTGTCTTGCGGTACACGCCACGCACAATCCTGGCCGGAAATATTTCCTGGTTGGCCGGTAAACCAGCAACCTGCAGCCGGTGGCGAATATAGGCGTCTGTTTCGCCCAGATTGAGGGGCTGTAACTCATAACGCGCGGTAATGCGTTGATTCAGCTGCCGCAGTTCCGGCTTGGCGAGCATCGCGGACAGCTCAGGCTGGCCCACCAGCACTATCTGCAGCAACTTGCGGGTATTGGTTTCCAGGTTAGTGAGCAGGCGAATCTGCTCCAGCACTTCAAACTGCAAATGCTGGGCCTCATCGATCAACAGGACCGTATTGCGGCCGCGGCGATGATTCGCAAGCAGAAAATCATGCAGGCGATCAGTCAGGGTTTTCAGGCTGTAGTCAGCCTGGTCGCAGTCTATGCCAAGCTCATCACACACCGAAGCCAACAACTCTTCTGCGTTCAGTGCTGGATTGAGAATAATCGCTATATCGGTCTGCTCGGGGAGTTGCTCCAGCAGGCAGCGGTTTAGAGTGGTTTTACCGGTACCCACTTCGCCGGTCAGCAGTATAAAACCGCCGCCGCCACCCACCCCGTACAGCAAATGAGCCAGCGCGTCGCGATGGCGCGCACTCATGAACAGGTACTTGGGATTAACCGCGATTGAAAACGGTTCCTCCTGCAGGCCAAAATAGCTGTGGTACATGGGCGAAGCGCAAGCCGGGTGGAAACTGCACAACATTATGCCCAAGGGTACCGTGATGTTCTATAGTAAATGAAATTACACAGGGGAGCGCCTGATGGGCACCACGGGAAAAGTCGTTGCCGGATTAAGTGTCGCCGCACTGGTAGTCGTAGTTCTGGTGGTAACTCTGGCGGTCAAGAACCTGGATGACATCATCCGGCAAGCCATTGAAAGCGCCGGCACCCAGGCCACTCAAACCAAAGTGTCTCTGGACTCGGCGGCTTTTACCTTGCAGGACGGGCGCGGCGAATTGCACGGACTCAGCATTGCCAACCCGCCGGGCTACACGACAAAAAACGCCTTCCAGATGGAGCAGATTGCCCTGCAGGTTGACTTGGGCAGCCTTGCGGGCGACGTCATCGTCGTCAAGGAAGTGCTGGTAGACGGCGCTCTGCTCGTGGCGGAGCAAAAAGGCCTTACCACCAACCTCAAGGAGCTTCTCGAGAACATCGAGCAATCAGCTGGCGGTGACAAACCGGCGACAGCACCGCCCAGCGAGGCTGCAGATGTGCGCCTGATGGTCGAAAAATTCAGTTTTATCAACAGCTCCGCCACTGTGGTTACCCAGCAATGGGGCGAGAAGACGTTGCCCATCCCCAACATTGTCATGACTGATATTGGGGACAAGAAAACCGGGCTTACACCCGAGCAACTGGCCAGCACCATGAGCCAGACCCTGATGCGTCGCGCCGAGCGCGCGGTAACCGACTATCTCGAGAAACTGGCCAAGGATGCCGCCAAGAAAGAGCTGGTGAAACAACTGGAGAGCAAGCTGAGTGATGACGACCAGGCCATACTCAAAGGCCTCAAATCCATGTTTGATGAGTGAGGATCGATAGTAGCCGCAACCAGATTTCGCCGAGCAATGCCACGCCGCAAGCCACCAACATCCAGCTGATCCGCATCGCAACTATCGCGACTATAGTGCCGGGCGGTATCCCGTTTGGACTTCAGTTCCGAATGTTGTTGGGTGTCAGCCCTATGTCCCCCTAAGCGTCTTTGGGCTAGAAGATCCGCGCGAAAAAAGCGCTGTCGGGCTTCCTTTTCAGGGGTCCAAACCGAGCTCCGAATATTACACACCACGGTTTATAATTAGTTTCCAAAAAGAGGCTAAGTTACAGACTTCATTACATTTTTTTGTGATCGACATCTCATTATTAGGGTCCGCAAAACCGCCATATTCTGCTGATTATTGTCCTCTAGTGCCGTTTTTTGTCAGTCAGACACCCCATGGACAACAACACTTTCGCTGGTTTTACATCCTTCCCGGCAAGATGGCAGCGTTATCGGCGATTTTGACCGCAAATAAGCACAGTTTTTCACTTGGTACAGTTATTGCTATTAAAGATAGCAGACATAAAGAAGCGTAAACGCAGAGAGATCAACAGCTGTCATGAGCAAGCAAACCACACTGCCACTGGCCGTCGCGGAATCATGGTTGGCACTTCAGTGCCAGATCATTCCGGGAATCGTGCGGGCAGCCGTGTTTCCGGGTCAAGAGACTGACAGCAAATACCCGGTTGCGCATGCCTGCTGGCCACCCGGTAGCGAGGAAAGCGCCGGGCTGCGGGTCGCCAGCAGCCGCGCCCTGGCCCAGAACCGCCCGGTGGTATGTTGCGAAAAAGGCTCTGTCACGGATGCCGCGGCAGTACAGTTGAACATCGCCTGCCCCATTCTTGTCGAGGGTCAATCCTACGGGGTGATCGCCGTGGAACTGGCGAGTTCCGACGAACAACGCCAGCGCACGGTTCTGCAGATGCTGCAATGGGGCTCCCGCTGGTTGCAGATCATCCTCAAGCAGGAGGTGGACGGCAAGCCAGACATTTCAACCAGGGTCCTGCGGATCGTGGCCGCTGGCCTGGAACCCAGTCGTTTCCAGGCGGCCGCCACGGCCGCGGCTACAGAACTGGCCAGCAGCCTGCAATGTGAACGGGTGAGTATCGGTTTCCTCAGCGGCGAGCGGGTACGCCTCCAGGCCCTGTCGAACAGTGCCAACTTCAACCGCCAGGCAAATCTGGTTCGCGATCTGGAACTGGCCATGGCCGAAGCGCTGGATCAACAGGCCACCCTGGAGTATCCGCCCCGCCAGCAGGAGCGCAAACGGGTGCTGAGTGCGCATTCGCAGTTGTGCCAACAACACCGCAGCGGCACTGCCCTGAGCGTACCGCTGGCGAGCGGCGATCAACTGGTGGGGGTTATCACCTTTGAGCGCGGCAACAATCAACCGTTTGATGACGAGACCCTGGAGCAGTGCGAGGTGATAGCTTCCATGTTAGGTCCCATCCTCGAACTCAAGCGAGAGCGCGAACGTTCTGTGCTGGCCCAGGTCTGGGACTCGGCCCGTGAATTTATCACTTCACTGTTGGGGCCCGGCCATGCGCTGACAAAACTGCTGGCGATTATTGCGAGCACGGCGATTGTACTGCTGAGCTTGCTCACCGGTGAATACCGCAGCACCGGAGACGCGGTGCTGGAGGGCTCGATCCAGCGAGTCGTCGTCGCACCCATGGATGGTTTTATCAAGTCCGCGAGTGTACGCCCCGGCGACATGGTCAAGGCGGGACAGGTGCTGGGCACTTTGGATGACCGGGAACTGCAACTGGAACATTTACGCTGGAGTGGCCAGCGGGCCCAACTACACAAGGAGTACCGGGAAGCCCTGGGCAATCGCGAGCGCACTCAGGTGGGGATCCTGAACGCCGAGATTGCCCAGGCAGATGCACAACTGCAGTTACTCGCTGAACAGTTGGCCCGCACTGAATTTGTGGCTCCTTTTGACGGAGTTGTGGTCAGTGGTGACCTCAGCCAGGAGCTGGGATCCCCGGTGAAACGGGGTCGTGTACTGTTCACCGTGGCACCGCTGAACTCCTATCGGGTGGTGGTGCAAGTGGACGAACGGGAGGTGTCTGAAATCAGCAGCGGCCAGAGTGGCCAGTTGGTACTCTTCGCACGACCGGACCAGGTGATGGCGCTGACAGTGGAGAGCGTCACACCGGTGTCCACCCCGCGGGATGGCAACAACTACTTCCGGGTTGAAGCCAGCCTCAATGCCCCAGCCGAAGAATTGCGCCCGGGCATGCAGGGCGTGGCGAAGATAGATATCGAACAACGCAGGCTCATCTGGATCTGGACCCACCGGCTGGTTGACTGGCTGCGCTTGTGGTTCTGGTCATGGCTGGCGTGACCATGACACCCTCTCCCTACAGTGCACTCTGGTATCGCGTCGCCCAACTCAAACCGCGCTTGCGCAGCCACGCGGTGGTGGAACGCCGCCACTACCGGGGCCAGCTCTGGTATGTACTGCAGGACCAGTCCAGCACTCGCCACTTTCGCTTCAACCCGGCCGCCTGGTACCTGATTGGCCGCATGGATGGCCATAGCACGCTGCAGGAAATATGGGACAGCGCCCGGGAACACTACGCTGAGGATGTTCCCAGCCAGGACGAAACCATTCAGCTGCTTAGTCGCCTGCACAGCAACGACGTCTTGCACTGCGACGTACCGCCGGACTGCCAGGAGTTGTTTCGCCGGCACCAGAAGACCAACAATACCCGGCTCAAACGCCGCTTCCTCAGCCCGATGTCTCCACGCTGGTCAGTGCTGGATCCGGAGCGTCTGTTAAATCGTCACCTGCCCTGGGTACGCACGCTGTTCACCTGGCCCGCTGCCGTCATCTGGAGCCTGGTTACCCTGAGCGCAGTACTACTGGCTGGCTCACACTGGGCGGAACTCAGTAATAACGTGATACAGACGGTACTGGCTCCGCACAACCTGCCGCTGCTGTGGCTGAGTTTCCCACTGCTCAAAACCTTGCACGAACTGGGTCACGCCTTCGCGACCAAGGTCTGGGGCGGTGAAGTGCACGACATGGGTATCGCCTTGCTGGTGCTGACTCCTGTGCCCTATGTAGACGCTTCTTCTGCCAGTGGGTTCAGCGACAAACGCAAACGCATACTGGTGGGCGCTGCAGGTATGATGGTGGAACTGTTCATTGCCGCCCTGGCCTTGTTCCTGTGGTTACTGGTAGAACCGGGCACGGTGCGGGACCTGGCCTGTGTGATCATGTTCATAGCCGGCATTTCCACCGTCCTCTTCAACGCCAACCCGCTGCTGAAGTTCGATGGCTACTACATGCTGGTCGATGCTATCGAAATTCCCAACCTGGCCAATCGCGCCAGCCAGTACTACGGCTATTTGGTAAAGCGCTATTGCTTCGGCGTATCGCAGGCACAGTCTCCAGTCACGACCAGCGGTGAGCGGCCCTGGTTTGCCTGTTACGGGGTGTCCGCATTCGTGTTTCGCCTGTTCATCGCCTTCGCTATCATCCTGTTTGTCGCCGGCAAGTTTTTTGTCATCGGCGTACTACTGGCTGCCTGGGCTGGTAGCACCATGTTGCTGCTACCGCTGCTGCGAATGCTGCTGTTCTTGCTTCACAGCCCGCAGATTGCACGCCAGCGCACCCGCGCCCTGCTGTGCAGCATTACCGCCGCGACACTGTTCACTGCCCTGGTCGGCTTTTTGCCGGTACCTTACTGGACCCGGGTCGATGGCGTCATATGGATGCCGGAACAGGCCCAGGTGCGAGCGGGTGTAGATGGCAATATCACGCGGCTACTGGCCAGACCCGGCGAGCAGGTAAACGCGCAACAATCTCTTTTTCACAGTGAAGATCCGTTTCTCTCCTACGAAGTCAAAATACTTCGGGCCCAGGTGGCGGAACTGACCGCCCGTCATCACGCCGCAGCGTCCATCGACCGGGTTGGAGCCAACATCCTGGCCGAAGAATTACACAGCGTTCGGGCGCAGTTGAACCAGGCACAGGAACAGCTTGGCAAACTGCTGGTCAAGGCCCCGGCGGGCGGCACCTTTATCGTTCCGGGCGCGCAGGATCTGCCCGGCAGATTCGTGCGCCAGGGGGAACTGCTGGGTTATGTAGCGCGACTGGCAGACACCAGCGTCAGGGTGGTGGTGTCACAAGCAGATATCGGATTGGTGAGACAGCAAACCGAGGCTGTGCAAATCAAGTTCTACAGTGACAGAAACCGCTCTGTTGCCGCCCGCATACAGCGGGAAGTGCCCGCTGCCAATTTCCAACTGCCGAGCAAGGTGCTGGGTAGCCAGGGCGGCGGGCGGATTCTAGTAGACCCCGCCGACGTACACGGCCGGCGCGCGCAACAGCAAGTCTTTCAATTGGAACTGGCGGTGCTGGATGAGATTCCAGCTGCCTATTACGGTGAACGGGTGCAGGTGCGCTTTGATCATGGCGCAGTTCCCCTGGCGCAACAATGGTACCGCCGCGGCCGACAACTGTTCCTGAGGAGTTTCGGTGTCTAGCCTGATCGCCCGTCCCGGCGCCGCTTTCGGTATTTATCCCGAACGAGAAGCCGTGCCTGCGGGTTGGCTGGAACAAGCCAGCGGCAGGGCTGTAGCCGGACTTCGCGCTGCCGTACTACCCTGGGGCGACAAGATTAAACCGGTGGTTGCGGAAATCAACTATCACAGCCGTCGCTGCGCAATAGCTTCGGGCAAGGATATCGTGGATATCACCGAGGAGTTGCGCCTGCAACTGGGCCGCGACGGACAAACAGACAGCCTGGCCACCGCCGTATTCGCCCTGGTCCGGGAGGTCTGTAAGCGCGAGCTTATGCAGCGCCATTCGGATCAACATCTGGCCTGTGGCTGGGCTCTGTTCAAAGGCATGCTGGCCGAAGTAGAGGCCGGTGAGGACAAAAGCCTCGCCGCCCTGCTACCCGCCTGCACCGCCGCACTGGCCGGAATACCCGTACATATCATAACCGGGGATGATTATCTGGCCGAGCGCGACGCCTACCGCATGCGACCGGTATTTACCACGCTGGGGCTTAGTGTCGGCCGGGTTAGTGAGGAAATGCCACTACCACATCGTTGCGCCGCCTACCGCTGTGATGTCACCTACGGCAGCGCCAGACAATTCGCCACGGATTACTTGCAGGATCGCCTGTTGTTGCAGCGAAGCTCCGGTAAGTTACAGCTACAGCTTGAACGCCTGAACCAGCAGCGGCCCCTGTGCGAACAGTTGCGCTTGCAAGGCCTGTGCTTTGCCATTGTTGATCATGCCGCCTCAAACCTGGTTGAGGAAGCACTGACACCACTGGTTTTGACCGACGCACAAGGCTCTGCAGACCGCAACGATAAAGAGTCCGAGATTCTCGCGCGGATAAGTTATCCACGTTTTTTTCGGCGTTATTTGAAATTGTGCGGCATGTCGGGAGCCCTGCAGGAGCTGTCAGCGGAGCTGCGCAACATGTACGATCTGGAGATCTATCGAGTACCCCTGCGCCAACCCAGCCAGAGACGTTTTGCAGCGGATCAAGTATTTCCTGATCGCGCCAGCAAACGGCAGGCTATTCTCGACCAGGTCCTGGAACGGCATCAACTGGGCCAGCCGGTGCTGGTGGGAACCCGCAACAGTGCCGACTCGGAGCACCTCAGCCAGTTATTCACCGCCGCCGGCCTGCCACACCAGGTACTGGATTCGGCGCAACCCAGTCAAGCGGCGGTAAAAATGGCAGGGGCAGGCGCGCCCGGCAGCGTGACAATAGCAACTCACAGGGACGAACTTGGCACCGATATCGCTCTAGGGCAGCAGGCCCGCGAACTGGGCGGCTTGCATGTGATTCTCAGCGAGCGCAATGACGCAGCCTATATCGACCGCCAATTCAGCCAGCACTGTGCCCGCCGCGGCGAACCCGGCAGTGTGGTCGCAATGCTGTCGTTGGAAGATGAGTTGGCCGGAAAGTTTCTACCCCAGTCACTGCGCAGACTACTGGTAAAGTTCGGACTGCTGGGGGCCGCAAAACTGCTACGTCTGGCGCAGCTTCGGCAGCAACAAATACAGGCGCGTGCACGGCGCGACGCGCTTGGAGCGGATCGACAAATTGAGGAGCTGCTGGCCTTCAGTGGTCGCAAGCAATAAAAAGGACTCAACAATAATGAACAGCATGACGAAAACAGGTTGGATACTGTGATGACAAAAGTCTTATCAGGTCTACATTTGCACACGCCGCTACCGCGATTACTCTGCCCGGCGCTGGTCATCCTCGGGGTGACACTACCGGCGCTGGGTGCCGATCCAGCACCCGTACACACCCTGGACTGCGTACTGGAGCCCTACGAGGTGGTCGAGGTCAGCAGCGCGGTGCAGGGAGTGATCAACGAAATTCACGTGGACCGCAATGATATGGTCGGCAAGGGCCAATTGCTGGTAAAACTGGATTCCGATGTGGAGAGAACCCAGGTGGAACTGGCTAAGGCCAGAGCCAGGCTGCAAACCAATATCGAATTGCGTGAAACCGAGCTGGCTTTCAACGTGCGCAACCAGAAGCGGCTGGAGAAACTGTACAAGACGGACACCATTTCATTGCATATAAAGGACGAGGCGGAAACCGATACCCTCAAATCCCGATTGCAGTTACGCAGCGCCAGGGACAACAAGCGCCTGGCAGAGCTGGAACTGGCCAAGGCCGAGGCAATTCTTGCGCTGCGCTCCATGCACAGCCCTATCGCGGGTGTAGTAGTTGCCCGCAACAAGGTGGCCGGAGAGTTCGTAGAGGATCAGTCCATCCTGCGCCTGGCCCAGCTGGATCCGCTTAGAGTAGAGGTGATCGCGCCGGTGGAACTGTTCGGTTCCATTGCGGAGGGCATGCGGGTGGAAGTCTTGCCGGAGCACTCCGAACAGAGATCTTACATCGCAACCGTTACCATGGTGGACAGGATGATTGATCCCGCCAGTGGCACTTTTGATGTGCGTGCGGAATTACCCAATCCCGACCTGGCCATTCCCAGCGGTCTGCGCTGTACGGTGGTATTCCTGGATGAGCCCGACCTCAGCGCGGCGATGGCTTCTGCAGCTACGCCTGCGGCGGAGCCGGTCGCAGCTAGCGTAGACGAGCCAGTGGTCGCCGCCGTGACCACACCGGCGGCTGCGGCGACGGCAGAGCCTGAGCTTGAAGCGATTGCAGAACCCGAAGTTGATTTATTCGCAGAGCCTGGACAAACAGCGGATGCGGCTTCCGAGCAGGCAGAAGAGCCGGCGGAGGACATCGCGGCCACCGGCAACCCGCCCGGGCGGTTCAACAGCAATCTGGAAACAGCTTCCATGCCAGCAGCTCTCTGTGAAGACCTCACGCTGCCAGAGACCACGGCTTATAGAGTTTTGGCTGACACTGTAGAAAATTCTGCGGAAATACGTGATCTGGTCGACAGTTTGCGCACAAAGGGCGTGCACGACCTGTTTGTGATGATGCAAGGTGTTAGCCGTGTCCAGGTGTCACTGGGGGTCTATTCGATACTGGACAACGCCGAAAAGCGCCAGGCGGAAATATCCAGCTATGGTTTTATGGTCACCCTGGAACCGCATATGCTGGAAACCAAAAACCCGGACTGCGAGGCCGAAGGCCACATCGCTGATAACGGACGTTGAGAGGCTGATTTCACACTATGACCCGCAGACCCACGGCATCCAACCGCAAAAAACTTCAGTTCGAAGAGCTGGAGCCGCGGCTGCTGTATTCCGCAGATTGGGCTGGCGTATTTGCGCAGGATCACGGCGTTGACGGCAACGAGCCCGAGCAGCTTATTGACCTGGATATCGAGTACGCCCCGGCCATCTACCTGAATCGCGACCAACAGGGGCAGGAGGAGCGCCGGGAGCTGGTGTTTGTCGACCCGCGCACACCAGATTATCAACAGTTGCTGGACGATATGGCAGCCAACGGCGACAACGGTCGCACCCTGGAAGTCATTGTACTGGATGCGGATCGCGATGGCATTGAGCAGATCAGCGAAGTGCTGGCCGGTCGCAGCGGCGTAGACGCGGTGCACATTATATCCCATGGCGATGAGGGTGAAGTCCAGTTAGGAGACAGCTGGCTCAGCAGCGACAACCTGCAGAGCTACAACGCCGCCATTGCCGGCTGGGCCCGGGCCCTGGATCAAGATGCCGACTTGCTGTTTTACGGTTGTAACCTGGCGGGCAGTGATGACGGCCTGAGCTTGCTGGATGCGCTGGGACAACTGACCGGGGCCGATGTCGCCGCCAGTGACGACCTGACCGGCAGCTCCGCCCTCGGCGGTGACTGGGACTTCGAATACTTGGACGGCAACCTCGAGTCCGCCCTGGCACTGAGCGCTGAGCTGCAACAAGATTTCCAGGGTGTACTAGCCGCGCCCGTGGCCGATGCCGGCGGCCCTTACACTATTTATGAGGGACAGGACGTCAACCTGGATGCCTCCGCGTCCAATGATCCGGATGGCGACCCCAAGACCTACCAGTGGGATATCGATAACGACGGCGACTACGACGAGAACATCATCGGCGAGACGCCCACCGTGACCTGGGCGGACTTGCAAAGCCTGTTCATGGACGATGACGGTGTCTATCCGATTACCGTCGAGGTGACCGCCAATGGGGAAACCGATACCGATACCGTCAACCTCACCATCATCGGCCCGGGAGTCGATCAGCTATGGATTTCCACCGATGACGATGTCGCCTCACCCAGCGGCGTTAGCGGGGTGGATAGCTGGAGCGCAGGTACAGCCCTGATGTTTGACGATACCCTCCTGGATCTGGAGCCTGGAATCACCACCGGCACCGCAGGAAAGGCCTTCAACCTCGACGATCTGGCGGTGGACGGCAATGCCGTACTGGCGGATATGCACTACGTGACCACAGCCACTACCGTGGGCGGCGGCGTCAATACCTTTGACCTGTTACCGGGTGACCTGTTGATCACCACCGATAATGATGAGGACTGGAACAACAGCGACTTCAGTACCACAGCAGCAGATAAAGAAGACGTGGTGGTATTCCGCCCTGACGTGGCCGGTGATTACAGCGCCGGTGAGTTCACTATCCTGCTCGATAACCCCACCGGCAAAAA
>JAPUKZ010000501.1 GCA_027295405.1 Gammaproteobacteria bacterium | reverse complement strand
CTCGACCCGGTGATTGAGCAGCGGCAGCGGGAATTGGCCGAGAAACACGGCTTCGAGCTGGTGGATCATTCCCTGGTTCTTTACGTCCGAAGGAAGTAATCTGCTCGCCCGTTAAGGGCTCGCAGATTCCAGCATGCTCTCGGCATGTGCCCTGGCTTGTTCGGTAATATCTATACCCCCTAGCATCCTCGCAATCTCTTCCACCTTTTCATCCTCAGCCAGCTCAGCCATGCTGGTCAGGGCTTGATGGGTGTCGGCTGACTTGCTGACGCGCAGGTGTTGATGCCCCTGTGAGGCCACCTGGGGAAGATGGGTTACGCACAGTACCTGGGCTGATTCAGACAGGCGGCGTAGCAGGCGCCCAACCACCTCGGCAACGGCGCCACCGACACCCACGTCTACCTCGTCGAAGACCATGCTCGGCACGGTGCTGGTGCTGCCGGTGACTACCTGAATGGCCAGGCTGATACGTGATAGCTCGCCTCCGGAAGTGATCTTGCCCAGGGCCTGGGTTTCCTGCCCGGGGTTGGTGCTGATCTTGAATTCTACTTCTTCCAGGCCCTGTGGGTGGGGGCTGTCCTGGTCGCGGGGCTTTAGTGAGACCTCGAAGCGGCAAGTTGCCATGGCCAGTTCGGCCAGCTGCTGCTCTACCCGTTGTGTGAGTTTTTTCGCTCCCCGCTGGCGGGCTTGGCTCAATTTTGCGGCCTTGCTTTGGTATTGCTGCTGCAATGTTGTCATTTCCGATTGCAGCTCATCCATGCGCGCATCACTGCCCATCAGGCCCGTCAGTTCCTCGCCCAGTTGTTGCTGCACATCCGCGAGATGCTCCGGTTTGACCCGGTGCTTGCGCGCGATGTCATAAATCTTGTCCAGCCGGTTTTCCACCTGGTTCAGCCGCGAGGGGTCGATCTCGACCCCGGCCAGGTAGTGCTGTAGTTCCGAGTGCGCCTCATTGAGTTGAATGGCGGCGCTGTCGAGTAACTCTCTGGCAGATGCCAGTGCTGGGCCGAACAATTGCTCGTCCTGCAGCAGGTGCAGGGCGCGGCGGGTGCCGTCCTCCTGGGCATCGCACAGTTCCAGTGCCTGTTGTGCTGCCTGTAGTATCTGTTCGGCGTTAGCCAGCTGTTTCTGGTCGGTCTCCAGTGTGGTTACCTCATCGGCCTGTATTTGCAACTGCTCCAGTTCCTCAACCTGGTATTGCAGCAGCTGCGCCCGGGCGTTGTACTCAGCGTGAGTGCTGCTCAGCTCCTGCAGTTCTCGCTGGCGCCGCAGCCAGTCTGAGGCGACTTGCTGCAGTTCCCGGGCAGGTCCGGTCTGTTTGGCGAAGGCATCCAGTAACTGGCGTTGGGTTTCGCGGCGTAGCAGTGATTGGTGCTCGTGCTGGCTGTGGATGTCAATCAGCAGTTCGCCCAGTTGGGAGCAGTCCTGCAGGGTACAGGCTTTGCCGTTGATGAAAGCACGGGAGCGGCCTTCGCGGGTGATTACGCGGCGCAGAATACACTCCAGCTCGGCATCCAGCTCGCGATCCCGCAGCCAGCGCTGGGCTTCCGGCAGCGCGGAGATATCAAAACCGGCGGTGATTTCTGCCCGCTCGCAGCCCACGCGCACCGCTTTGGGGTCGGCCCGGTCACCCAGGCACAGGCCAAGTGCGTCCAGCATGATGGATTTGCCCGCACCGGTTTCACCGGTGAGCACCGTCATGCCGGCACGGAATTCCATGTCCAGTTGATCAGCGATGGTGTAGTTGGCGATGCTGAGGTGGGCGAGCATGGCCTCCTTATACCGCACTTGGTGCAGTACTTAAACCACCGCGCGCGAAAGGGGTGGTTTTTTTGCCGTTGCGGTTGCTAGAATCCCCAGTATGACAAATGAGGGAATTTCTGATCGCGCCCAGGTTCTGCTGAAGGCACTGATTGAACGCCACATCGAGGACGGCCAGCCCGTGGGGTCGAAGACACTGTTGGCCGAGGTGGGTTTGGCGGTCTCGGCGGCCACCGTCAGAAATGTGATGTCTGATCTTGAGGAGCGAGGTTACCTGATATCCCCCCACACCTCCGCCGGCCGCATCCCCACCTCCGCCGGGTACCGCCTGTTCGTCGACAGCTTGCTGCAGCTGCGGCCCCTGGACAGGCAATCTCTAAATGCCCTCAGGGAAGAGTTGCACCCGGACAAGTCGGCTGGCGAGTTGATTCAAACTGCCTCCGGGCTACTCTCTTCCATCACCGCCCAGGCCGGGTTGGTCACACTGCCGCGGCAGCAGACCAATCAGCTGCGCCAGGTAGAGTTCTTGCCGCTCTCAGGTGATCGCGTGTTGGTGATTCTGGTAGTCAACGAGCGGGAAGTGCAAAATCGCATTATCCACACCCAGCGCGTGCATACCGAAGAGGAACTGCGGCAGGCGGCCAACCTCCTGAACCGGCGCTTTGCCGGCCGCCCCATGGACGAGGTCAAGGCCCAGATTCTGGTGGAAATGGAAGCCGATCGGGCTTCGATTGACAGCTACATGAAGACGACACTGGATCTTGCCAACCAGGCCTTTGAAGAGGAGGCGCCGCGAGAGGACTATGTGGTGGCCGGTGAGTCCCAGCTGTTGGGCAGCGCGACACCGGAGGAACTGGAGCAACTACATGATTTATTTCATGCGTTTCAGCGCAAGAAGGACCTCTTGCAGTTGCTGGAGCGGTGTACTCGCGCCAATGGTATCCAGATATTCATCGGTGAAGAGGCCGGCTACGAGGTGTTGGGCGGTTACAGCGTGGTTACGGCGCCCTATACTGATAGCGGTGAAAATATCGGCGTGCTAGGCGTCATCGGGCCTACCCGTATGGCCTACCAGAGGGTCATTCCCATTGTGGACGTCACCGCCAGGATGCTCTCCTCCGCTCTCTCCAAGTAAGGATAAGCAGGGGCCTCAATGGCCCCTGCTTATCCGGGGACAGACTTAAGTCTGTCCCCTCTCCCTCAAAAGTCTGTCCCCTCCCCCTCTTCTACTTGAAAAACCTCTACACTGTCCCCATATCCGCAATCTCTTGAGTTGGCGCGGGATCTAGCCTTGTTTTACAACGGCTTGATCAGCGCTTCGTGTGTAATTTTTTATCTTGTGGAGCGATATGGTGGTCAACGAAGGGCAACAAAAGGCTGATAACGACCCGTCGGAAGAGGTGGTAACGAAGGAGCAGGCCAACGATCAGACGGAGGCAGCAGAATCGGCGCCGCAATCGGGTGCAGGGGAGGTTGTTGATGCGGGTGAAACTGCGCCGGAGAACACCGAGCAACCGGCTGATCAGGCCGCAGCGGCGGCGGGCGAGGCGGCAGAGGACATCGCCGAGGCGGAGATCACCCTGGAACATCTTCAGCGGGAACTGGAGGCGGCACGGGATGCCTCCCTGCGAGCCCAGGCGGAGGCGCAGAATGCGCGCCGGCGCGCCGAACAGGATGTGGAAAAAGCCAGGAAGTTTGCGCTGGAGCGCTTTGTCAGTGAATTGTTGCCGGTGGTGGATAATCTCGAGCGCGCCCTGGAGTCCACAGCCGACGGTGGTGGGGAGATCAAACTGATCGCCGATGGCGTCGATCTGACCCTGAGGAGTCTGTTGGATGCACTCAAGAAATTCAATATTGAGCAAATTGATCCCGCTGGCGAGCCCTTTGACCCACAGCTGCACCAGGCTATGTCCATGGTTGAGAATCCCGATGTGGAACCCAATAGCGTGTTGCACGTGATGCAGAAAGGTTACACCCTGAGTGGCCGCCTGATCCGCCCGGCCATGGTCCTGGTCAGCAAGGATCCGGAGGGGGCCGCCTAGGTGAGACCGCCTGGGTGCGCCAGCCGAGCCCCAGCCAAACCGGCGCAACAGGAATATTAATGAGCTCCAATCCCTTGAAATTCGTGGAACGGGGCCAATATAGACAGGGACTTGATTGAATCCAGCTGGCTGATGGCGGCTGACAGAAATTGGAGAGTGAAGAAGATGGGCAAGATAATTGGAATAGATTTGGGAACGACCAACTCCTGTGTGGCCGTTCTGGATGGCGATAGCACCAGGGTGATTGAGAATGCCGAGGGTGATCGCACTACCCCGTCTATCATCGGTTACACCGATGATGACCAGGTACTGGTAGGCCAATCGGCCAAGCGTCAGGCGGTAACCAACCCAACCAACACAGTGTTTGCGGTAAAGCGCCTGATCGGTCGCAAGTTCAAGGACGATGTGGTCCAGAAAGACATCAGCATGGTTCCTTACACGATTGTCGAAGCCGACAACGGTGACGCCTGGGTGGAAGCCAGGGGCGAGAAAATGGCGCCGCCACAAGTGTCTGCGCAAATCCTGATGAAAATGAAGAAAACCGCCGAGGATTTCCTGGGCGAGCCTGTTACCGAAGCCGTGGTCACGGTGCCGGCCTACTTCAACGATTCCCAGCGCCAGGCGACCAAGGATGCGGGCAAGATCGCCGGCCTGGATGTGAAGCGCATTATCAATGAGCCCACCGCCGCGGCACTGGCCTACGACATGGACAAGGCCAAGGGCGATCACACCATTGCGGTATACGACCTGGGTGGTGGTACCTTTGATATCTCTGTTATTGAAATTGCAGAAGTCGATGGCGAGCACCAGTTTGAAGTGCTCAGCACCAATGGCGATACCTTCCTCGGGGGTGAGGATTTTGACCTGCGCCTGATCGAGTACCTCGCGGCGGAGTTCAAGAAGGAAACCGGTATTGATCTGCACAACGACCCGCTGGCACTGCAGCGCCTGAAAGAGGCAGCTGAGAAGGCCAAGATTGAACTGTCCTCCAGCCAGCAGACGGAAGTGAACCTGCCCTATATCACGGCAGATGCCTCTGGTCCCAAGCACATGGTGGTCAAACTGTCCCGCGCCAAGCTGGAATCCCTGGTAGAGGAGCTGGTAGCACGTACCCTGGAGCCGATGAAGATTGCACTCAAGGACGCCGACCTCAGCCCCAGCGAAATTGACGAGGTCATTCTGGTTGGTGGCCAGACCCGCATGCCGCTGGTACAGGCCAAAGTGGTCGAGTTCTTCGGCAAGGAGCCGCGTAAGGACGTTAACCCGGATGAAGCAGTAGCCATGGGTGCGGCCCTGCAAGGTGCGGTTCTGAGTGGTGCCGTTAAAGATGTGTTGCTGCTGGACGTGACCCCGCTAACCCTGGGTATCGAGACCATGGGTGGAGTGGCTACCTCGCTGATCGACAAGAACACCACGATTCCGACCAAGAAGTCGCAGATCTTCTCCACTGCGGAAGACCACCAGACTGCGGTAACCATTCATGTGGTACAAGGTGAGCGCAAGCAGGCGGGCGCCAACAAGTCGCTGGGTCGCTTTGACCTGACTAATATTCCCCCGTCTCCCCGCGGTATGCCCCAGATCGATGTCACTTTTGACCTGGATGCCAACGGTATTCTGCATGTGGCGGCCCAGGACAAGGCCACCGGTAAGGAGCAGTCCATTCGCATCACTGCCTCCAGCGGTTTGAGCGATGATGAAATCGATCAGATGGTGGCGGATGCAGAGGTCAATGCCGAAGCGGATGCCCGGTTCGAAGAACTGGTCATTGCGCGCAACACTTGCGAAGGCCTGATGCACGCCACCAAAAAGACTCTGGAAGAAGCCGGCGACAAAGCCAGCGAAGAAGAGAAATCTGCCATCGAGGCGGCGGTTGCCGAAGCGGAAGAAGCGCTGAAGGCCGATGACAAGGACGCGATCGAGGCGGCTACCCAGAAGTTGACGGAAGCCTCCAGCAATCTGGCGCAGAAACTTTATGCCGAACAGGCGGCGGCCGCGGAAGCTGCGGCAGGCGGTCCTGCGGCAGGCGGTCCTGGCGCCCAGGCCGAACCGGCCGAGGATGTGGTCGATGCAGAGTTCGAAGAAGTTAAGGATGATGACAAGAAAACCGGTTAATTCTGGTTTAGGATGACGCTTGTTCAGGCCAGGTACGAACCCGCCGCTGGCAGCAGCTAAGGCGGGTTTAAACTGAACAAACCGGGCCTGCCGGCCTGTGAACTCTTGCTGCGCGGATCCTGGTGGTCCGCGAAGTTCGTTAAGGGAGTGCAGGCGCAGGCGTAGCCGAGAGAACACTGATAACTATGTCAAAACGCGACTATTACGAAATTCTCGGTGTTGCAAAGAACGCAGACGAGAAGGGCATCAAGAAGGCCTACCGCCGGGTGGCGATGAAGTTTCACCCTGATCGTAATCCCGATGATGCCAGCGCTGAGGAGAAATTCAAGGAGGCCAGCGAGGCCTACGAGATCCTGTCGAATCGTGAGAAGCGCTCGGCCTATGACCGGTTCGGGCATGCGGGTGTCGATTCCCAGATAGGCGGTGGTGCGGGCTTCTCCGGCAACTTCAGCGACATCTTTGGCGATGTGTTCGGCGACATTTTTGGTGGCGGTGGCGGTCGCGCCCGCGGCGGACCCCAGCGCGGCGCGGATTTGCGCTATACCCTGGATATCAGTCTGGAACACGCAGTAAAGGGCACCCAGGTCAAGATTCGAGTGCCCACCCTGGTGGTCTGTGAGGAATGTGACGGCAGTGGCGCCCGCGCCGGCAGCGCGCCCAGTACCTGTGGTACCTGCGGCGGTGCCGGCCAGGTGCGTATGCAGCAGGGATTTTTCCAGGTCCAGCAAACCTGCCCCCAATGTCGCGGCAAAGGCCGGGTGATCTCAAATCCCTGTGGCAAGTGCCGTGGACACGGGCGGGTGGAAGAGACCAAGACCCTGTCGGTGAAAGTGCCGCCCGGCGTAGACACCGGGGATCGCATCCGCCTGAGTGGCGAGGGCGAAGCCGGCCCGGATGGTGGTCCACCGGGCGATTTGTTCGTGCAGATGTCAGTACAGGATCACGCGATTTTTGAACGGGATGGCAAACACCTTTTTTGCGACGTGCCGATCACCTTCGCCGATGCGGCGCTGGGTGGGGAACTCGAGATCCCCACCCTGGATGGACGGGTAAAACTCAAGATTCCACCCGAAACCCAAACCGGCAAGCTGTTTCGGTTACGTGGCAAGGGCGTCAAGCCCGTGCGTGGCGGATCTGTCGGCGATTTGTTGTGCCGGGTAGAGGTGGAGACGCCGGTGCACCTGACCAGGCACCAGAAGGAATTGCTGGAAGAGCTGCAGGAAAGCATGGCTGAGGCGGGCCCGAGAAATTCACCCCGACAGAGCAGCTGGTTTGAAGGGGTCAAGAGCTTCTTCGATGATATGAAAATATGAGCGTCAGAGTTGCAGTAAGCGGTGCTGCCGGCAGAATGGGCCGCACCCTGATTGAGGCCGTCGCTAATGCCGATGCGCTCGAACTCGGCGCCGCCATCGAGCAACCGGGCAGCAGCCTGTTGGGCAGTGATGCCGGCGAGCTGGCCGGCCTCGGCAAAAACGGCGTTGTTCTGGTCGGCGATATCAGAGCAGTGACCGATGCCTTTGAGGTGTTGATTGATTTCACGGTACCTCAGGCCACATTGGCCAATCTCAGTGCCTGTGTGGCTGTCGGCAGGAAAATTGTCATTGGCACGACCGGCTTCAGCGCTGAGCAGCAGGCGGAAATCGAGCAGGCCGCCGCCAGCGTACAGATCTGCAAGGCCTCCAATTTCAGTACCGGGGTCAACCTGTGTTTCAAGCTGCTGGAAATGGCTGCCAGTGTCATCGGTGACGATTCCGATATCGAAATCTACGAGGCGCACCACCGACACAAGATTGATGCACCCTCGGGAACCGCACTGAGCATGGGTGAGGTTATTGCCGCTACCCTGGGTCGCGACCTGGGCAAGGTGGCGGTCTACGGCCGCGAGGGCCAGATCGGTGTGCGTGACAAGGAGTCGATTGGCTTCGCCACGGTGCGGGCCGGGGATATTGTTGGTGATCACACGGTTACTTTTGCCGCCGAGGGCGAGCGGGTAGAGATTACTCACAAGGCCTCCAGCCGTATGTCATTTGCCCGCGGTGCCGTGCGCGCGGCAGCCTGGTTGGCGGAGCAACCTGCCGGGCTCTACGATATGCAGAACGTATTGGGGTTCCAGCATGAGTGACTACATTGTTAACCTAGATGAAAGCAATGCCCAGCAAATACTGATGGAGGAATCCCGTGTCCGCCCGGTGCTGGTGGATGTGTGGGCGGACTGGTGCGAGCCCTGTAAAACCCTGATGCCGTTGCTGGAAAAGCTGGCCGACGAATACCAGGGCCAATTCCTGCTGGCCAAGCTCAACGCCGATGAGCAATCGGCTATCTCCCAACAGTTGGGGGTGCGCAGCTTGCCCACGGTCCTGTTGATCAAGGATGGGCAGCCGGTAGATGGTTTTGTCGGCGCCCAGCCGGAGACCCGGATTCGGGAAATTCTGGACAAGTACTTGCCCAAGCCCTGGGATGGTTTGCTGCAGCAAGCCCAGCAGGCTCTGGAGGCCAGTGATCCAGAGCGCGCATTGCCGCTGTTGCGACAGGCCTACGATGAATCGGGCCAGCACTACGATATCACGGTGACCTATTCCCAGGTGTTGATCGAGCTGAGCCGGCTGGATGAGGCGCAACGGGTGCTGGACGGGATTCGGCGAGCGGATCAGGATGCCGCTTATGAGCAATTAGTGGCACAGCTGCAGCTGAAACGGGAGGCGGCTCTGTCACCGGAAGTTGCAGCCCTGGAACAACAGCTGGCAGCAGATCCGGGGAATTTTGACCTGATGCTACAACTGGCAGTGCAGTACAGCAGTACCGGACTGTACAAGGAAGCCATGGACGCGCTGATCACAATCCTGCAACAAGACCGGGAGCATGCCGATGGCAAAACCCGACAGACCCTCCTCGATACCATCGCCAGCCTCGGCAAGGGTGACCCACTGGCTGTGGAGTACCAGCGCAAGCTCTACGGCTTGTTGTACTAGAGTCTTGCCCTCTCCATGACCGGGCTGACTCCACCGATTCCTGACAGCGACGACTGGCAATTACTATTATCGGAATCGGTTCGAACGTCGCGGGAGTTGTTGGATTTCCTGAAGATTGACCCAGCCCAGGTGGCGGTATTGCCCGAAGCGCAGCTGGATTTTCCCTGCCGTGTACCGCAGCCTTTTATGGAACGGATGCAGCCGGGGAATCCCGAGGATCCCCTGCTGTTGCAGGTGTTGCCACTGGCCAATGAAGCGGCCGAGGTGCCTGGTTACGTTGCAGACCCCCTGCAAGAGGCGGGCGCGACCCCGGCAGCGGGTATTATCCACAAGTATAACGGTCGGGTTCTGTTGGTGGCTGCGGGCGCCTGTGCAGTGAACTGTCGGTACTGTTTCCGGCGCCATTTCCCCTATCAGGACCACTTGCTTGACCGATTCCGGCTCAACCAGAGCGTCGACTACATTCGCAGTGAGGCAACCATCAGCGAAGTGATCTTGAGTGGAGGTGACCCGCTGGTCCTGAGTGATCGGCGGCTGTATGATATTGTCTGCCGGCTTGATAAAATTCCGCATCTACGCCGTTTGCGCATCCACACTCGATTGCCGGTTGTATTGCCGCAACGGGTGACTCCCGCACTGACCGGCTTGCTGGAAAGTACACGATTGAACGTGGTTGTGGTGATTCACAGCAATCACGCCAACGAACTGGATGACGAGGTTGGCACAGGCCTGGCGCAGTTACGCGGTGCCGGGATTACACTTCTCAACCAGTCGGTGTTGTTGCGTGGTGTCAACGATGATGCCGCCAGCCTCGCCTTGCTCAGTGAAACCCTGTTTAGCCGCGGTGTATTGCCTTATTACCTGCACCTTCTGGACCCGGTTGCGGGTAGTGCCCATTTCCATGTGCCGGAGGTGAAGGCGCGGGAGCTGTATGCCGCCGTGCTAAATCGTTTGCCCGGCTACCTGGTGCCACGCCTGGTTCGGGAAGAACCTGGCAAAGGCAGCAAGTCACTGCTACTGCCTGCCTGTAGCTAGCGCCGGTATACCTGCTTGCCCGCCACATAGGT
>JAPUKZ010000500.1 GCA_027295405.1 Gammaproteobacteria bacterium | reverse complement strand
ACCTGTCCTGCGTACTCATCGCTTCCGCCTCTATAATTACTTTCGCAGTCTCAAATCATAAGAAACGGCGGTTCTATAAACTAGAGGGCAAACATCTATAGCACCTATGCGGCCAGACAAAGAAATCCGGCTTTCCATTCTTGCTGCCTATAGCTGCTAAAAGCATTTTACTGTTCCCTTTCACGCTCCTGGTGTCCACACTGTCTGCCAGAATCACTCAACTACTATTATTTCGTTTTTAACCAACAACAGGAGCGTTGCATGAGCATCGAGCAGAAAACAGCATTGATTACCGGCGCCGGCCAGGGCATGGGCCTGGGCGTGGCACACCATCTGGCGGCTCAGGGCGTGCAGGTACTTATCAACGACATCGACCCGGAAAAGGCAGAGGCTGCGGCCCAGGCGATTATCGCCGCTGGCGGCAAAGCGCTGGCTGCGCCGTTTGATATTACCAAGACCGACACCGTACTCGCACAGGTGAAGCAACTGGAAGACGAGGTCGGCGGCATCGACATACTGATCAACAATGCCGGCAACGCCGGCAACAATGCAATGGGCCAATTGCCCTTCAAGGACATGCCCCCCGAGCATTGGGATATGTACATTGGGATCAACCTCTATGGCGTGCTGAACTGCACCAAAGCGGTGATCCAGGGGATGTGCGATCGTGGCTGGGGCCGCATTATCACCATCTCCTCCGAGGCGGGTCGCGTCGGCCTGGATATCAATGTCTCGATTTACGGGGCAGCCAAAGCCGGAGCCGCGCACTTGATGCGGCACCTGGCGCGGGAAGTTGGACCCTACGGCGTGACGGCCAATGTCGTTTCCCTGGGTCTGATGGACAATGTGCCGGAGGAATTTGCCGGCCCTGTCATCAAGACCATCCCCGCCAGGCGCCTGGGTACCACCGAGGATGTAGCCGAGGCTGTGGGTTACCTTACATCAGATGGGGCCTCCTGGGTCACCGGCCAGACCCTGCCGGTCAATGGCGGCTCCTATGCAATCTGAGGCCCTGGCAACAGAGGCTTCGCCGCAGCAACTGATCGCACAACCAGGAACTCACTGAGGGAGTCACACCGTGTTTTTATATTTCAATGTCGAATACTACCTGAATATGCTGAAACGAATCTGGAGCAAGAAGGGCTGGCCCGGACGCTACAAGATGTTGTTTCGCCTGCTGGTGTTGGTACCCGGCCTGTACCTGATTCACTCGGTATTTTTCTTCCTCGACAAGATCCTGTTTCCGGGCCTGTGGTTCCAGAAAATCGAAAAACCCATTTTCATCGTCGGCCACGCCCGCAGCGGCACCACCCTGATCTCCCGACTGCTGGCCTACGACAGCGAGCGCTTCAACTATTTCCTGTACTGGGAGATGTTTTTCCCCTCACTGACCGAGAAAAAGATTATTCGCGGGCTGGGCGTGCTGGATCGGTTGCTGTTGGGAAGCTTCTTCTTCAACCGGCTCAAAGCCTGGGACGACAAGACCTTCGGCCCCTATCGGGATATTCACAACATGGGCTTGTGGGTACCGGAGGAGGACGACTTCGTGATGAACGTGACCTTCTTCGCCGCTTACTGGCAGTTACCGGCGCCACTGATGGACACCAATGACATGTTCTATCTGGACAAAAAACCCGCTGCGCAGCGCCGCCGGGTCATGAATACGTTCAAGGAGTGCGTGCGCCGCCAGCTCTACCTCAATGGCGGCAACAAGACCCATTTGTCCAAGAACCCGGTCTACTCAGGCCGCGTGGGCAGCATACTGGAAGCCTTTCCGGATGCGCGTATCGTGGTCAATATGCGCGACCCCCTGGAGTGCGTACCCAGTAACCTCAAGCTGATGGAGGGCAACTATCAGGGCAAGGGCTGGGATCCGGCTGATTATGCCGGGTCGCTGAAAGTACTGGAAGAGATGTCCTACGACTGCTTCCATATCCCCCGGCAAGTCCTGCAGCAGAATCCCGAGACACCTTCCATGGTAGTGGATTACCGGGAGCTGGTGGCACAGCCAAAAGAAACCATCGAAAAGCTCTATCACACCCTGGGTCTACGCATGACCGACGCCTATACCGCGATACTGGAAGAACGGGACAGCAAATCCAGAAAACACAGTACCAAACACAGTTACAGCACCGAGGAATTTGGCATGGATGTGGGTAAAATGCATCGGGAGCTGGCAGAGTTTTATGAGGAGTACCAATGGGAAGTGCCCACCGTATAAAAAACCCAATACCAGGAGTGAACGCCGGATGAAAAATCGGGAAGAGTTAATTGCAATAGCCAGCACCTATCTATACCAGGGTCTGCTGGAACACAAGCCGGAGGAAGTGTTATTTGCCGACGACTGCGTGCGCATGGAAATGGGCTGGGAGACGGGCGGCAATGCTGAGCAACTGCGCGAAATTCTTAAGCAAGACAACTATCTGATCAACAAGGCCATTCACGATTTGGTGTGGGTAGTGGAAGCACCCTACCTGGACGCGCGGTTCTCGCTGGAACTGCATGGGATCGACCTTGTTATGCGTATCGCCACCCGCTTCAAAATAGTTGACGGTTTGATTCAGCATATCGAAATTCTTTTTAATGCCGGCGACATGCACCAGGCGGTCATGGACGCCACAGAGCCACTCCGAACCGACCTTTGATCATACAAAAAGGCCGGTTTGCCGGGATGGTCTTGCTGGGCCTGACACTGTCGCCTCCGCCTTTCACCGCGCAGCTGTTTGCGCCCAGCACCTGAAGCAACGGAATATGTCGCCTACTCCCGGCCAGAACAATAAAGCGAGAGCCCACTTTTCCCTTTTCAAAAATTTATCAAGGAGATAAAACATGCAACATCTAAACGGAAAAGTCGTACTCATCACCGGCGGCGGCAGCGGCATGGGGCGCCAGGCGGCGCAGATGTGCGCGGCGGCCGGCGCGATCATCGCGCTATTGGATGTCAATGAGACCGGCATGGCGGAAACCTGCAGGCTGGGAGACAATATCCACGCCTACCGCACTGATATCACTGACTACAATGCCGTAAGGGAAAGCGTCCAGGCCATTGAGTCCGGGCTCGGCCCTGTGTTCCGCCTCTACAACGCTGCGGGCATCATGCCCCTGGGCAGACTGCTGACGCAGGACAACGCTGCAGCGAAAAAGATCATGGACATCAACTACGGTGGCCTGTTGAACATCGCCCAGGCGGCCCTGCCAGCCATGGTG
>JAPUKZ010000050.1 GCA_027295405.1 Gammaproteobacteria bacterium | reverse complement strand
GTCACCCCAGATGACGAGAATGTTGGGTTTATCCTGCGCCGAGGCCGACAAGCTCGAGACGGCAAGAATGACCAGACCGAGAATTTTACAATACAGACTCATTACTATTATTCTCCTTATTGATTGGCTCGCGTTGGTGTTACACACCAACAAAGACCTCCAGTGCAGATGCAGGTAGGAACACACAGCCCTCAGCAGCAAGCCCAAAGAAACGGATTCTTAAGGTCCTGACGCCGTTCCTGAGTATAGGAGGAATAAACCATCTGTCGAATCCTGAAATCCTCTCGAGTTTGCCGGTGAAGTTTTCAGTAGACCACCCCGTAAAGAAGATGAGTACACCGCCAATGGCTTCACTCGGGTCTGTATCCATTACTGTGCTAAAGTCCACACCTATGACTGCCACCCCAGGCCTCGCTTTTGACAACAGCTACGCGCGACTGCCACCGCAGTTTTTCACGCAGCAATTACCGGAGCCTGTATCCAGCCCCGGCTTGATTGCGGTCAATCACGCCCTTGCCCGCCAGCTGGGTATCGATCCCGACTGGTTGGAATCGACGGCGGGAATCGAAATGGTAGCGGGCAACCACCTTCCCGAGGGGGCCGAGCCCATCGCTACTGTCTATGCCGGCCACCAGTTCGGCGGTTGGAATCCACAGCTGGGAGATGGTCGCGCGGTATTGCTGGGTGAACTGATCGGTGCGGACGGCATTCGCTACGACCTCCAGCTCAAGGGCTCCGGGCGCACCCCCTATTCCCGTGGCGGTGATGGCCGCGCTCCACTGGGGCCGGTTTTACGTGAGTATATTGTCAGTGAAGCGATGGCCGCGCTGGGTGTGCCCACGACCCGCGCATTGGCCGCAGCCACCACTGGCGATGCTGTGATGCGCGAGGGTATGTTGCCCGGCGCGGTGCTGGCGCGGGTCGCACAGAGCCATATTCGCATTGGCACCTTCCAGTTTTTCGCGGCCAGGCAAGATCTGGAGGCCCTGCGTGCCCTGGCGGAGCATGTCATTCAACGCCACTACCCGAACGCGGCGAAAACTGAAAATCCGGTACTCGCGTTACTTGAAGGGGTTGTCGCCAACCAGGCCAGGCTCATTGCCCGCTGGCAGTTGCTGGGTTTCATCCACGGCGTAATGAACACGGACAACATGCTGTTATCGGGAGAGACCATCGATTACGGCCCCTGCGCCTTTATGGACAACTTCAATGCGGACACCGTATTCAGTTCGATCGATCACGGCGGACGCTACGCCTACCGCAACCAACCCGGCATCGCCCAGTGGAACCTGTCCTGCCTGGCCCAGGCGCTATTGCCCCTGATTGACGAGGACCAGGAGCGGGCCGTTGCATCCGCCCAGGCCGCTATAGATGCGTTCCCGGACCTGTTTCTGGAAGCCCACACGCGCGGCATGAATAAAAAATTGGGCCTTGCCAGCACCCTGGCAGAGGATGAAGTTTTGGTCCAGGACTTGCTGGCTGTGATGAGTACCGCGGAGGCGGATTTCACCCTCAGTTTTCGGCGCCTGGCGGAACTGGCCTGCCCGGAATCCGGCGGCGAGAGTGTGACGGGGATTTTTGAGCTGCCGTCCACATTTGAACCCTGGCTGCAGCGCTGGCGGGAACGACTGGCACAGGATTCACTAGACCCAGGCGCGCGGCAACAGCAGATGTTGGCGGCCAGCCCCGTCTTTATCCCCCGCAATCACCTGGTGGAGGAAACCATCAACGCCGCGGTCAGGGACGGGGATTTCGAGCCCTTTCACAAGCTCAACGAGGTTCTGTCCGCTCCTTTTTTGTACCAGTCCAGCCTTGCCAGGTACGCCACCCCTCCGCGATCGGAACAGATTGTGCACCAGACATTTTGTGGCACCTGATTAGTGTACTGTAACGGAGCAGCCCGCCATCTGCAGCCGGGTGGTGTGGCGCAGGCGAAATAACCCGGCCCGGCTCACACGTTTGGCCCAGATCAAATAGTAGTCAGTGATAATCTCTTCTGAGGCTGTTTTTTCGTATACTGCGGCTTTTCGATGTCGTGGAAGCAGCAATGGGTACCGAACGTTTTGACGTTGTGATCGTGGGAGCGGGGCTCTCGGGCATTGGTGCAGCCTGGCACCTGCAGGACAAATGTCCCGGCAAAAGCTATGTCATTCTCGAAGGACGCGATTCTATCGGCGGCACCTGGGACCTGTTTCGCTACCCCGGTCTCCGCTCCGACAGCGACATGCACACCCTGGGCTACAACTTCAAACCCTGGCGCGAAGCCAAGGCGATTGCCGATGGGTCCTCTATACTTAAGTACGTCAAGGATACCGCCGCGGAAAATGGCATTGAGCGACATATCCGCTATCGATATCAGGTAACGAGCGCTGCCTGGTCCAGCGAGGACGCGGCTTGGAGCGTCACAACCCGCTGCGAGGAAAGTGGCTCCACTCAGCGGTTTAGCTGCAATTTCCTGCTCCTGTGCGCCGGCTACTACAGCTACAAGCAGGGCTACACGCCGGAGTTTCCCGGCCGGCAGCGTTTCCAGGGCCAGATCATTCATCCCCAGGAATGGCCCGAGGATTGTGACTACAAAGACAAAAAAGTGGTCATCATCGGCTCCGGCGCAACCGCCGTGACCCTGATACCGGAATTGGCCAAGGAGGCGGCCAGCGTCGTCATGTTGCAGCGCTCGCCCACCTACATGGTCTCGGCCCCGGACACCGATCGCATTGCCAACTTCCTGCGCAAGGTCTTGCCGGACAAGTGGGCCTACGCCATTACCCGATTCAAGAACACGGCCAGGCAGCAGTGGGTATACCGGCAAACCCGCACCCACCCGGAGGTGGTGCGGGAAAAACTGCTGCACCGCATACGCGAGCAACTAGGCCCCGACTACGACATCGAGACCCATTTCACGCCCAGCTATAACCCCTGGGACCAGCGCCTTTGCCTGGTACCCAATAACGACCTGTTCCGGTCCATCCGCTCTGGCGCGACCTCGGTCGTGACCGACCAGATCGAGACGTTTACCGAAACCGGTATCCAGCTTCAATCCGGTGAGTTACTGGAGGCGGATATTATTATCACGGCCACCGGGCTCAACCTGGTCGTACTGGGAGAAATGGACATCAGCGTCGACGGAGAAGCGGTAGATTTCTCGCAAACCTGGACCTACAAGGGCCTGATGACCACTGAGGTTCCGAACCTGGTGAATACCTTCGGCTACATCAATGCGTCCTGGACCTTGCGCGCCGATTTGATCGCGGAGTGGGTATGCCGGGTGCTGAACCACATGGATGCCACCGGAACCCGGCAGGTGCTCCCCACACTGCGACCACAGGACTCCGACATGCCGGCGCGTTCCTGGATCGAGGACTTCTCCTCCGGTTATATGCAGCGGATGATGCACAAATTCCCGCGCCAGGGTGACCGGGAACCCTGGATCAACCCACAGAACTACCGGCGCGACAAGAAGATGTTCCGGCACGGGCCACTGGAAGACAGCGCGCTGGTATTCAGCGCACCAGCCGTGCAACCCGCGTCTAAACAGTCCGAAGAAGTCGCATTGCGAGCAGCGAGTTAGGGCCGGATTCTCACATCCGCCTGAATACCCGCATCACCAGTGCCCGCTACCAGGATAACGGGCAGTGGCGACTGCAGACGGAACCGGGGTGGTTGGTCACCGAAGCCGAGGACTCACTACAGGTACAGCGAGCTTTTGGGCTCGGCAAACAGCCGCTCCACCATGGGCTCAAAATCC
>JAPUKZ010000005.1 GCA_027295405.1 Gammaproteobacteria bacterium | reverse complement strand
GTCGGAGCAGATTTCCGTGGCCGGCAAGGAGGCATCCGGTACCGGCAATATGAAATTCATGCTTAACGGTGCCCTCACTATCGGTACCCTTGATGGGGCCAATATCGAAATACGCGACCGGGTCGGTGCGGACAATTTCTTTCTGTTCGGCCTGGATACCGAGGGTGTCAGTAGTATTCGCCAGGACTACGACCCGGATGGTTTGATCGCTGCCGACGACGATTTGCGACGCGTGATGGAGTTGCTGGAATCCGGCCACTTCAGCCCCCGTGAGCCGGGTATTTTCAATCCGATCAGCGCTTCAATACGCAGCCCGCACGATCCGTGGTTGACTGCCGCCGACTTTCGCAGCTATGTACAGGCACAGCAGCGGGCCAATGAGGCGTACCGGGATGTTGAGCACTGGACGCGGATGAGCATTCTCAATACCGCTGCCAGTGGCTGGTTTTCCAGCGATCGCACCATTCGCCAATACGCGGAGGAGATATGGGCCCTCCCGGTTGAGACCACAACGCGTCAGTAAAGAACTGGTCCGTCGGTTCAGGAGGCACAATGGCTATCCAGCAACAGCGTTATATCAGTCGACTCACCAAGGATACTGTCGCCTTGATCCTGGCGGGGGGGCGCGGATCGCGGCTGTACGAACTCACCGCCTGGCGAGCGAAGCCTGCAGTCTACTTCGGTGGCAAGTTCCGTATTATTGATTTTCCCCTGTCCAACTGCGTCAATTCGGGAATTCGCCGCATCGGCGTATTAACCCAGTACAAGGCCCACTCACTGATTGGCCACGTGGTGCGGGGGTGGACACACTTTCGCACGGAGCTGGGCGAAGGGGTCAATGTACTGCCGGCCTCCCAGCGCACCTCGGACGCCTGGTATGCGGGCACGGCGGATGCGATTTACCAGAACCTTGACATCATCCGCTCACAGCGACCCAAATATGTACTGGTGCTCTCCGGTGATCATATTTACAAGATGGATTACGGCAAGATGCTGGCCTATCACGTGGAGAACGAGGCTGATATGACGGTTTCCTGCCTGGAAGTGCCGATCGAAGAAGCCGCCGGTGCCTATGGTGTGATAACGGTGAACGACAGTAATCGCATCCTGCGTTTTGACGAAAAGCCGGCTCAGCCGACGCCGTCGCCGTCCGATCCGGAGCTGACGCTGGCCTCCATGGGTAATTATGTCTTCAATACGGAATTTCTCTATGAGCAGTTGATCAAGGATGCGGATACCGTCGATTCGGAACACGATTTTGGTAAGAACATTATTCCGCAGATCATTGATAAATACCGCGTGTTCAGCTATTCGTTCCGCGATGAAGATACCGGGAAGAAAGCTTATTGGCGCGATGTCGGAACCCTGGATGCATTCTGGGAGGCCAATATGGAGTTGATCGAGGTGATACCGGAGTTGAACCTGTATGACCTGGACTGGCCGATTCTAACGGTACAGCTGCAATTGCCGCCGGCGAAGTTTGTCTTCAACCAGCAGGGGCGCCGCGGTAGCGCCACCGACTCCATGGTGTCCGGGGGCTGCCTGATCTCCGGTGCCAGCATCGATCGCTCGCTGTTGTTTTCCAACGTGCGGGTACACTCCTATGCCCGAGTGGAGGAATCCGTGGTCTTGCCCGAAGTCGATATCGGCCGCAGTTGTACTATTCGTCGGGCTATCATTGACCGCGGCTGCCGGATTCCCGCCAACACCGAAATTGGTGTCGATCAGGAGCAGGATAGAGCCCGGGGTTTTCGCGTGACTGACCGGGGCATTGTACTGGTGACCGCTGCCATGCTCGGCCAACAGTTGCATTCTACGCGCTAGTGTACCTCTACTCTCAACCCAGGAGGCCGTGGTGATTATTGAGGTAAATACCCAGCCCTTTGCGGGGCAGAAGCCGGGTACCTCCGGCTTGCGTAAAAAGGTACGTGAATTTCAGCAGCCCAACTATCTGGAAAACTTTGTGCAGAGTATTTTTGACGCACTGGAGGGTTTTCAGGGTCAGACACTGGTAGTGGGTGGCGATGGACGCTATTACAACAGGGTAGCGTTACAGACCATTATCAGGATGGCTGTCGCCAATGGTTTCGGCCGTGTTATTGTCGGTTGCGGCGGTCTGCTGTCAACCCCGGCTGTGTCGGCGATAATCCGCAAGCGACAGGCGTTTGGAGGCATCATTCTTTCCGCCAGCCACAATCCCGCCGGTCCCGACGGCGACTTCGGCATCAAATACAACATCGGCAACGGCGGTCCGGCTCCGGAACAGGTCACCGATGCGATCTATCGATTGAGCCAGGACATCAGCGTTTACCGCACCTTGCAGCACCCGGACGTGGACCTGGATACCTGTGCGGTACACAAGCTGGGTGACACCGTTCTGGAAGTGATTGATCCGGTGGCGGATTACGCCGAGCTGATGGCGAGTTTGTTTGATTTTGACAAGATTTCGGCGTTGCTCAGGTCCGGCGAATTCCGGCTGCGTTTTGACGCCATGAACGCCATCACCGGTCCTTACGCGAGAGCGATTCTGATTGATCAATTGGGCGCGCCCGCAGATACGGTTATGCGCGGTGAACCGCTGCCGGATTTTGGTGGCTGCCATCCGGACCCCAATCTTGTCCATGCCCGGGACCTGGTGCAACTTATGAACGGCACAAATCCACCGGATCTGGGGGTGGCGTCGGATGGTGACGGTGACCGCAACATGATCCTTGGGGCGGGATTTTACCTGAACCCCTGTGACAGTCTGGCCCTGTTGACTGCCAACGCGGGTCTGGTCAAGGGTTACGCGCAGGGTTTGCAAGGGGTGGCGCGATCCCTGCCGACCAGCAGTGCCGTGGACCGGGTGGCGAAAAAGCTGGGCATTCCCTGCTATGAAACGCCCACCGGCTGGAAATATTTTGGTAACTTGCTGGATGCCGGGCGGATTACCTTGTGTGGCGAGGAGATCTTCGGCACCGGCTCCGATCATGTGCGCGAAAAGGACGGCCTGTGGGCGGTGCTGTTCTGGCTGAACCTGCTGGCTGAGCGAGGGCAATCCCTGCAGCAGATAGCGCGTGCCCATTGGCAGGAATACGGTCGTACGTATTTTACCCGGCACGATTTCGAGGGCATTGACGCTGCTAGCGCTGCCTCCCTGATGGCAAGCTTACACCAGCAGTTACCTGCTTTATCCGGTTCCAAGGTCGTCGGGTGTAGTATTACTTCGGCAGATAGTTTCCACTATACGGATCCGGTGGATGGTAGTGAATCCACCGACCAGGGGCTACGGATTTTCGTGGACGGGGGTGGGCGTATTGTCTACCGTCTCTCGGGCACGGGTACCGAGGGAGCGACTTTGCGGGTATATATTGAACGGCACGAGTCAAATCCGGCGTCTTTGCGGGAAGACCCCCAGCATGCCCTGGATGGCCTGGTCCGGGGGGCGGTCAGCCTTGCCCGCATAAAACACTACACCGGCCGTGATGTGCCGGACGTCATCACCTGATCCGGGCACCGCCAATGACACGTCGCTTGAAAATTTTGATGGTTGCCGCCGAAAATGACGCCCTGCCGGGGTTCAAAGTGGGCGGAATCGGCGATGTAATTCGCGATGTGTCACCAGCGCTGGTACAGGCGGGGTGCGAAGTCCAGGTTGTTACGCCGGCATATGGCCTCTTGCCCGGCTTGCAGGGTGTGCGCAAGACGGGGAGCGTCAACGTGATGTTTCGCGCTCGGCAGGAGGCCGTCGATGTATACGAGGTCGACAACAGCCCGGCACCCGGTGGCGTGGTCCATCGATTGCTGGAAAGTCCGGAACTCAGCCGGGCCGGTCCCGGACAGATTTACTGTGATGATGGACCGGATGCGCCGTTTGCGACCGACGCAAGCCGGTTCGCCCTGTTCTGTGGGGCGGTCGCTGAGTGCGTAAAGCAGGGTCACTTTGGCGCTATCGATGTGATCCACTGCCACGACTGGCATGCAACCATGCTGCTGGTACTGCGCCGCTACCACCCGCAATACCGGGCGCTGCAGTCTATACCCTGCGTCTTCACCATTCATAATCTGGCGCTGCAGGGTATCCGCCCTTTGCGCGGTGATGATTCATCCCTGGCGGCCTGGTTTCCGAAGTTGAGCGTAGACAGGAATGTAGCGGACACCCGCTGGCCCAACTGTATCAACCTGATGCGGGCAGGTATCAAGCTGGCGGACAAAGTGCATACGGTATCACCCACTTACGCGCGGGAAATCCAGCGTCCCAGTGCCGTTGCCGAATTGGGCTACTACGGCGGCGAGGGTTTGGAGAAAGATCTGCAGGAGGTCGATGCCCGGGGGCGGCTGTTTGGTATTTTGAATGGTTGTGACTATCCGCAACAGTTTGCCGCCGTCCGAATGCGGCGACCACAGCTGGCGCAGCTATTGCGCCAGGAGCTGTGGCAGTGGATCGGCAAAGATTCATCAGTGGCAAGCGCGCACTATGTTGCCGATCAGCGCATTGGGCAGTTTCGTGACCGCAACAGGCAAGTACTGATTACGAGCGTGGGACGGGTCACCGGGCAAAAGGTCCGCTTGCTGCAACGGGCTTTGCCGGACGGGCGAATGGTGCTGGACGCCTTGTTGGAGTGCCTTGGCAAACAGGGTAGCTACCTGTTTCTTGGCAGCGGCGACCGGGAACTCGAGCAATTTTTACTGGCAGCCAGCGTGCGGCACGAGAACTTTATTTTCCTGCGCGGTTACTCCGACACCCTGGCGCAAGCGCTGTATGGCTCAGGGCACCTGTTTCTCATGCCCAGTTCTTTTGAGCCCTGCGGAATCAGCCAGATGTTGGCCATGCGTGCCGGCCAACCTTGTCTGGTGCACCGGGTCGGGGGATTGAGCGATACGGTGCAGCACGAGTACAACGGTTTTTCCTTTGCCGGAGACACTGCTGAGGAACAGGCGCAGCAACTGCTGGTCAACTTCAAAAAAGCTCTTCGCTGCAAACAACGCCAGCCGGAAACCTGGAATGCTATCTGCCGGGCCGCTGCCGAGTCCCGGTTTCGCTGGGAAGACAGTGTCGGCCATTACCTGACAGACCTGTATGCTGGCTAGCTGTTTGACACAGCGAAGTAGCGGCCTGCTGATCCCGGTGAGGGCATTGCCCGGTCCACGCTTGCAGGGGGATTTTGACAGTGCCCGGCGGGTTATCGACTTGCTGCTTGAGGCCGGTGTTCGGGTCTGGCAAGTCCTGCCGCTGGGCCCGGCTCATCCCGATAACTCTCCCTACCTGAGCCTGTCTGCACACGCTGGAAATACCGACCTGATCGGGCTGGAGCAGCTGCGTGTCAGTATGGACTGGCCGGAATTGCGTGAGGCGGATCAGGGCGATGAGGCGATTCTGCGTCAGTCCTGTCTGCAGCGGGCCTGGCAGGAATTTCGCGATAACGCGGATCATCCCTGGCAGGATGATTACCGGCGCTTTTTGCTTACCCACAGTGGCTGGCTGGAGGATTTCGCGCTGTTTATGGCGATTCGTGAAAGCCAGGCACGGGCGCCCTGGCTGCAGTGGCCACCACTGCTGCGTGACCGCGATCCCGCTGCACTGGCGCGGGCCTGTTGTGATCTGGCCGGGGACATGGAACTGATTGGTTTCGCGCAATTCGTTTTTTTCCAGCAGTGGTCTTCGATCCGGGCCTACGCCGGCCGGCAAGGGGTGCGTATTTTTGGCGATATGCCGTTCTTTGTTGCCCTGGACAGTGCTGAAGTGTGGGCTCACCGGGAAAATTTCCTGCTCGACGAGCAGGGTGTGGCGGAATATGTTGCCGGCGTTCCCCCCGACTATTTTTCCCCCACGGGACAACGCTGGGGCAATCCGCTCTACGATTGGGAACGGCACGCCGAGAGTGGGTTCCAATGGTGGATAGACCGGGTTCGCACCCAGCGGGTGTTGTACGACCTGATCCGGATCGATCACTTTCGCGCCCTCTGTGCCTGTTGGCATATACCGGCCGAGTCTGACACGGCGGAGTCTGGCAGCTGGCAGCCCGCCCCTGGCGAAGCGCTGCTGAGCGCTCTAAACGAACACTTTACCAAGCCGTGTCTGGTAGCAGAGGACCTGGGCATTATTACCGAGGATGTGGTGCTGTTGCGAGAGCGGTTTCATATCCCCGGCATGCGGGTATTACAGTTCGCCTTTGACGGCAGCCGGGACAACCCCAACTTGCCGGAGAATATCGGTGAAGATTGTGTGGTCTACACTGGCACCCATGACAACGATACCAGCCTGGCCTGGTATGAAACCCGGCACGGGGAAGAGCGCCAGCGTATTGACGCTGGTCTGGCGGGTTTCCAGGGCACTATGCCCTGGCCGATAATAGAGTGCGCACTGGCCAGCCGGGCCAGCCTTGCGGTACTGCCGGTGCAGGACCTGTTGGGTCTTGGCGCCGGCCATCGCTATAATACGCCGGGTACAACGCAGGGGAACTGGCGTTGGCGGTTTCGCTGGGAAGATGTCACAGCGGCCAGATTGCAGCAGCTGCGCGATCTGAACCAGCAATTCGACAGGATTTAAAAGGAGGGCGTGTTGAACGCAGGCTGACAGAATGGCAAACGAGACCGGGGGAGTAGACACGTTTTCATCGGCGCTGGCTGAACTCGACCACTATCTGTTCTGCGAGGGTACCCATGAGCGGACCTACGAGTGGCTCGGTGCTCATGTGATGGAACGGGCGGGTGTACCGGGTACGCTTTTCGTGGTCTGGGCCCCCGCAGCCAGTCGGGTCTCGGTGGTGGGTGATTTCAATCAGTGGGATGGAAGCATCCATGCGATGCACAATCATTCGCGGAGCGGCCTGTGGGAAGTGTTCCTGCCGGGAGTGGGAGAGGGCGATTGCTACAAGTACGAAATTCACGACCACGATGGCCAATTGTTACCGCTGAAGGCAGATCCCTTCGCATTTGCCATGGAGCATCCCCCGGCCACAGCCTCGCTGGTAGTTCGAGGTGACCGCTACACCTGGGGAGACGAAGTTTGGATGAGTCATCGCAAAACACAGCAGCGCGGCGAAGCCATTTCGATCTACGAGGTTCACCTCGGATCCTGGCGGCGAGTGCAAGAGGACGGCAATCGCTACCTGAGTTACCGGGAGTTGGCACAGCAGCTAATACCCTACGTGCTGGATTTGCAGTTTACACATATTGAAGTCATGCCGGTGACTGAATACCCCTTCGACGGATCTTGGGGTTACCAGCCCATCGGCTTATTCGCGCCAACCAGCCGGTTCGGACCACCTGACGACTTCAAGTATTTTGTCGATCAATGCCACCAGCAGGGGATCGGTGTGATCATGGACTGGGTTCCCGGCCACTTTCCAAGCGACGAGCATGGCCTGGAGCGATTTGACGGCACTTGTCTTTATGAGCACGTGGATCCCCGCCAGGGATTTCACCCCGACTGGAACACCTTGATCTTCAACTACGGACGCAAGGAAGTGGCCAGCTACCTGATCAGTAATGCTCTGTTCTGGCTGGAGCAGTATCACCTGGACGGTCTGCGTTTTGACGCGGTGGCCTCCATGCTCTACCTGGATTATAGTCGCGAGGAGGGGCAGTGGATTCCCAATATTCACGGTGGTCGCGAAAACCTTGAGGCACTCGATTTCCTGAAAAATGTGAACGCCCGGGTGTACGAGAACTACCCCGGGGCGATCACTCTTGCAGAGGAGTCCACGACCTGGCCCGGCGTGTCCCACCCTACCTGGACAGGTGGACTGGGTTTCGACTTCAAGTGGAATATGGGCTGGATGAACGACTCGCTGCGTTATATGGCGCGCGATCCGATTCATCGACCCTACCACCACAATGAGTTGACCTTTGGTTTGATGTACGCATTTAGCGAAAACTTTGTGTTACCCCTGAGCCATGATGAAGTGGTGCACGGCAAGGGCTCCCTGTTGGGGCGCATGCCAGGCGACAACTGGCAGAAGTTTGCGAATTTGCGCGCCTATTTTGCTTTCATGTGGACCCACCCGGGGAAAAAACTGCTGTTTATGGGCGGTGAATTCGCGCAACCGGCGGAGTGGAACCACGATAGCAGCCTGGACTGGCAGCTGCTGGAGAACCCCTTGCATGCAGGCGTGCAGCGCCTGGTCCGCGACCTGAACAGACTTTATCGTTCCCTGCCTGCGCTGCATGAACGGGATTGTGATGCCGAGGGCTTCGAGTGGATTGTCGCTGATGACTCGCACAACTCGGTGTTTGCATGGCTGCGCCGGGGACGTGATGGCAGCGGTCCCGTGGTCGTTATTATCAACTTTTCGCCGGTGCCCCGGGAGAGCTTTTCTCTGGGCGTCCCCGAGCCGGGTATCTATACTGAACGGCTGAATACAGACAGCAGGTATTACGGTGGCAGTGACGTGGGGAACGAAGGCGGGGTGCAGGCACAGACCAGTGGCAGCCACGGACAGTCGTATTCACTCCTGATTAATTTGCCACCGTTGGCCGCACTGGTGTTCGAGCGGCACTGACGGCCCGGCTGTTGATGCACTAGAATTTAGCAATCGATAACACCGTGGTGGAGATTATAAGATGAACTCCTACGACGAAATTCTGGTTGCGCTTGAGCTGGTGGGCAATGAGGATTACCTGATTGAGTCCGCCTTGAAGGTGGCTACCGATGCCAGCATGATCAAGTTGGTTCATGTCTGTGAGCAGATTTTCTATCCCTCGGGACCTTATGTTGGTGGTATTACGATGGTTGCCCCCCAAATTGATACAGTCGCTCTGCAGCTGCGACTTACTGAACTGGCGGATAAGTATTCTCTGGCGAAGGAAGGGCATATCGTTTGTTTGGGTCGGGCCGCTAGCGAAATACACCGCGTGGCTGAAGAGAATGCAATTCATCTTATTGTCATTGGCAGCCATGGACGACACGGTATCCAGCTATTGCTGGGCTCTACGGCTAATGCTGTATTGCACGGTGCCAAGTGTGATGTGCTGGCTGTGCGGGTCAGAGGGCAGGCTTAACATGTGTCGGAATAATAATTCCAGGCGATGCTCGGTCGTGAGGTAAGCAATGATCGCGGTCGCAGGTCCTGAAACATGTCAGATATCGACGTGGAAACGAGTCACGGTACTAATGACTGTACGTCGCCAAACCATTTGGAACCATTCAGCCCGATTTCTAAGAGACACTTTTCTGCCGGGTGCTTCTCAAGTTTAGCCTGCTAATCGCTGGTTTTGTATTTTCCTCTGGCTCATCGTCCGGGACTTTACCGCCGCCCGCTGATCCAGGATTTTATTCCGCCTGCCTTCATACACATCTGCCGGTGTCACGTTATCCAACGATTCGTGATACCTCTCGTGGTTATAGTGATGAACCCACTCGGCAATCGCCCCTTCCAGCTCCCAGGGGTAGTAGTAATTTTCCGGTTCATGAAAATAATGATTATGATCGCGTCCTGCCTTTTCTTATTGTCTGCATGTGCCAGTGCAACGATGATCAGCACACCGAGTGGCAAGACAGGCTACAGTATCAATTGTTCTGGAACAGCAGTTTCTGTTTCAAAATGCTATGAGAAAGCAGGTGAAGTATGCCCTTATGGGTACAATGTACAGGCCTCGCATAACAACCCAGGTACCATGACAAATATTGACGGAAGTGTAATTGCAACTTCCGATAAAGGCATGATGATTGAGTGTAAATAAGTTTATGCCGCGGACACACTGACTCGCCGAAAGGCGGGATTTTTATGAGCAAAATCCGGTACAATTCGGAAACGGCAGGTTTGTAAGACGCTGTTTAATAACGAATAATTTTTTACGTTTTGAGCGATTTGAACGATCTTCTGTGAGTTGCATTCCCTCGCAAGGCCTTGTTTCTCCTACAAATAAAGCTGCTTCCGGCTGCAGCCTGCAACTCCGTTAACGCCGACGGAATGCCGCACCACCCGTGCGCGGGCCCACAGGAGCGCCTGCCGGTCGTTCCGAGGCTACGCGCCCCGCACCCGCCTCCAATTCCCCCGCATACGCTAAGCCCCGGCGGCTTCGGGGAGGCTGCTGAAATCGATCGCCGAACCCGTCTCCAGCAGGGTTTTCAGTCCCGCCAGTACGAGAGGCCAGCCGCCTGTAACCATATCTCGCATCTTGCTGTGCTCGGGGAACTGGTCATGTACCACCGTAAGTTTGGTGTACTCACCTACCGGGTCCAGGGTGAAGGTGACTCGCGACGGCGCCTCGTCAGCCACCTCCGGGTTGCCGGGAAAGCGCCAGCTATAGGATAACTCTCGCGGCTCAGCGACTTTCAGCAAGCGACCCTCACAACCGACCCGCTCACCCTCCTGGTCATCGACCATAAATACGATCTCCGAACCCTCCTTCCAATCGCTGTGGACCCGGGTCGCGTGCCAGTACTGGCGGGTAAATTCCGCAGTGGTGATGGCCTCCCAGACGCGTTCTGGGCTGGAGGCGATAATGGTGACGTATACGAATTCCTGATTACTCATCATGATTCTCCTTGTGAATCTTCCAGGGCCTGTTTGAGCTGCGACAGGGCCTGTGTTTTGGATTGCGAGAATTTGTCGATCCAGCGCTCGCTGATGTCGGCAATTGGTACCGGGTTAAGGTAGTAGAGCTTTTCCCGTCCGCGCCACAGCACTGCCACGAGACCGGCGTTTTCCAACAGGTCCAGGTGTTTACTCACCGATTGGCGTCGCATGGCCATGCCCGCGCACAAGCTGGACAGGGACTGGCCCGGCTCACCGAACAAGCGATCCAGTAGTTGACGGCGGCTGGTGTCTGCCAGTGCCTTGAAGACAAGATCCATAATCTCTACATATGCAGCCGAATGGGTGCATATAATTATGCATCCATTTGGCTGCATGTCAAGAAAAAACCTCAGGAACTATCTGCGGGCTGGATCGTACAGCGAATCAGCTAGTTGCAGGATATCAGTACCGCTTGTAGCCAGCGGCTGATATCCTGCAGTTCCTCCCCACACACCTCGGGGTCCCGGGGCGCCGTCAAATCGATCAAGAGGATTCAATCCCTATGCCAATCCGCACCCTGGTAGTAGCACTGGT
>JAPUKZ010000499.1 GCA_027295405.1 Gammaproteobacteria bacterium | reverse complement strand
ATGACTTGTCCCCGAATATCCAGGCCTTCCTGCTGGGCCTGGTCAATCATGCGTAGCTGTGATTTCCACAACTGGGGATCTCGATTCATGCCCTGGCTGGGCGCTTCAATGGGGGCCAGTGTAAATGTCGCTTTTGCGCCGCTGCCATCGTAGATCTCGCCGTTCCTGATGATGAGGTCGTAATCTGCCATGCTGATTGTCTTCCGCGCTGGTAGTCGGCCTGTAGTCCTGAGCGTAGCAAACTACCCTGATTTGTGCGACGTCAGCCTGATTGGCGGGCCTGTAATGGACACTAGTGCGCCCGGTTTGTCCTCGCCTCATAAAACGAGCCCCTGAACTCGCCAAATAGCTCTGCGACGTGGGGATGGCCTACCGGCTCGCCGCTCTCATCAACCAGCAGGTTCTGCTCTGACACGTAGGCCATGTAATAATGCTGTTCGTTTTCTGCCAGCAGGTGATAGAACGGTTGGTCTTTGCGCGGGCGCACATCCTCCGGGATCGCTTCCCACCACTCATCGCTGTTATTGAAGGTGGGATCCACATCGAAAATCACGCCCCGGAACGGGTAGTGCCGGTGGCGCACCACCTGCCCGAAAGCGAATTTTGCCTCGCGTTGCAACATAAAACGATCTCCAGCCTGGTCTGTCGCCAGCATACTCCTGGCGGGTGTTTAAGTGCCAGCGACTTTGGCTGTGGGCCATAAAGGGCTGGTGCCCGGATTGGGGAACCACGTACACTCACCCTTTTCCACCTACCGGAAGAATCAGCATGACCGAAGAATCAACCTTCACGCCGCCCAGAGTCTGGAAATGGGACATGGAAAGCGGTGGTAAATTTGCCAATATCAATCGTCCTATCGCCGGCGCCACGCACGAGAAGGAACTCCCGGTCGGCGAACACCCGCTGCAGTTGTATTCGCTCGCGACCCCCAACGGAGTCAAGGTCACGGTGATGCTCGAAGAACTGCTGGCGCTGGGTAAGACGGGCGCCGAGTACAACGCCCACCTCATCAATATCGGTGAAGGGGATCAGTTCAGCAGCGGCTTTGTCGCGGCGAACCCGAATTCGAAGATACCCGCCTTTATTGACAGGAGCACGTCGCCTGCGACCCGCGTGTTTGAATCCGGCGCCATCCTGGTCTACCTGGCGGAGAAGTTCGATGCCTTCCTGCCCCGCGATCCATCGGAACGAGCGGAATGCTTCTCCTGGTTGTTCTGGCAGATGAGTAGTGGCCCCTTTCTCGGCGGTGGCTTCGGCCACTTCTATGCCTACGCGCCCGAAAAATGGGAATACCCCATCAATCGCTATGCGATGGAGGTTAAACGCCAGCTCGACGTGCTGGATCGCAACTTGTCCGAGCGGCGATTCCTGTGCGGCGACGAATACACCATCGCCGACATGGCCAACTACCCCTGGTACGGCGGCCTGGTGATGGGCAAGCTGTACGAAGCGGGGGAATTCCTCGATGTGGAGTCGTACAAACACGTCGTGCGCTGGACTGCGGAAATCCACGAACGCCCCGCGGTGCAGCGGGGCCGACGGGTCAACCGGGCCTGGGGGGAAGAGGACGAACAGGTGCTCGAGCGGCACAGCGCCAGCGACCTGGACTGAGCCGCCGCGAAAGGGCGATGCGCGGGGACTTTTATGTAACTAATACGATTATGCGTTGACAAACATGTATATGCATGTATACTGCGGCTCATGGAATCAAAAAATTCAGAAACATGTTTGGCCCACGCCATCCGGCGAGCAGATCGGGTGGTTAGCCAGCTCTACAACGAACACCTGGCGCCACTGGGACTCCGGGTGACGCAATTCTCGGTGTTACGAGCGCTTGATATCCAGGGCACCACGACGGCATCCCAGGTACAGGAGTTGTTGGTGATGGACCAGACTACCGTATCGCGGGCGCTGAAGCCCCTGATCCGGGACGGTTATATTTCTGTAGCGGAAGGCGCAACGAAAAGAGAAAAATCGTTGTCACTCAGCGCAAAGGGGAAAAAGCTTTACGACCAGGCTTGCGGGCCCTGGAGTGAGGCCCAGAGAGTGTTCAGAAAAAAATTGGGCAAGGGTCAGGATGACCTTTTGATCGAACTGAGTCGCCAGGTTGTGACGATGAAGACCTGAGTTTTTTTAATCATATACATGCATATGCATGTTTAAAGAAAGTATCAACAAGGGCATTGAGAGAGGAAAGAACGATGACCACAGCAAACGAAAGTGTACTGGTAGATGAAACAATCGGGCGATGGCAGTCGGTATTGTCGTCACTGGCCGTTCTTGCGCAAAGGCTGGATTACGACCCACAAGATCACGTTTTTGTGATGCTCGACAAGCTTGTGCAATCCGTGTCGCGGCTTGAAGCGAGACTCACGGTGTTGGAGCAGCAGGATAGCGACACTGCCGTGCTTGTAGTCGCTGAACCGGAAGAGCGGAGATAGGTCCATGGAACTGTTAGCTATTTTTGGTTCGCAACTGGTTCTTAGCCTCGTGGTATACACGCTGATAGCAAAGTGGTACGTGGTGCCGTGGCTCGTCGATAAACCCCTGGAGCAGGCCCTGACAGTGTTGATCTTTCCACATGCACTGCGGCACCTGGGTCTGATGTTTTTCGTTCCCGGTGTGGTTGCCGATTCCTTGCCGGGCTTTTTCGCCTACACGGTGGCCTTTGGGGATCTCATTGCTGGATTGCTGGCAATAGGGTGCCTGGTGGCGCTGCGCAATGCCTGGGCCCTGGCAATACCGTTGGTATGGCTGTTCAACGTGGTGGGTAGCGCGGATCTGCTCAATGCCCTGCGCCAGGCCGAGGCGGTACCGTACCTGGGTGCTGCATGGTATATCCCGACCTTCTGGGTGCCGGTGCTGCTGGTGACGCACGTGATGATTTTTTCACGGCTGCTCAGTGCCTCACGTCGACAACTGACAGTTGCCACAAGCTGATTTTCCCCCTGATTCTTATCGTAACGAGGACGCCGATATGACTAGACTGCGCAAGGCATCGACGCCAACCCTGTGGATTCCCCTGGCGGTGGTGAGCGGCTGGGTTCTTGTGGCCCTGTTGACCGGGGCCCTGGGCAGCCAGGCCTCGACCGAGTCGCCCGAACGCTTGCTGCCGGTCAGCACCATCACCGCGCAGCTGGCTGACAGTTACCCGGTGCAGCGCTCATTCGTGGGCCGGGTGGAGGCCCGGCGCGAGAGCGATGTGGGTTTTGAACTTGGCGGCCTGGTGGCGCACATCCACGTCGATGATGGCGCCAGTGTCAGCGCCGGCCAGCTGCTCGCCAGTCTCGACACAGAATTGCTGGAAGCGAGACGCGCGGAACTGGTCTCCGCCCGTGACCGGGCCAGGGCAGACCTGGACCTGGCCATCAAGACCCGCAAGCGCATCAATGAGCTGCAGGCCCTGGATTTCGCTTCCTCACAGGCCCGGGACGAGGCGGTGGAAGGGGTCAATGCCAAGCGCGCGGCGCTGGAGATGGGAGAGTCCGCGATTCGCTCCATCGACGTCCAGATCCGCAAGAGCCAGCTGCGCGCCCCCTACGACGCACTGGTCGCCGCGCGCCACGTCGATGAAGGCCAGGTCCTCACGGCCGGGGTGCCGGTATTGCTCTTGTTCGAGAACTCCGAACCCGAGGCGCGTATCGCTATCGCCAGCAACAGCATCGATCGTCTGCGCACGGGTGATGAATACCTGTTACGCATTCGCGACCGTGATGTGCCGGCGATCCTGCGCACGGTCTTGCCGGAACGTGACGGGCGCACACGCAGCGTGGATGCTATTTTTACCCTGTCGGTGCCGTTTAACGGGATTCGCCGCGGGGACCTGGCACGCCTGGTGCTTACCGAACGTATCGCCGCGCAGGGCATCGAGCTGCCGTTGACGGCGTTGACCGAGAGCAGCCGCGGTATCTGGGCGGTGTATGTCGCGGAACCAACAACGGACGGTGCGGGCATCCTGTCCCGGCGCCAGGTGGAGTTGTTGCACCTGGTGGGTGAAGAAGTCTACGTGGCCGGAACGCTGGAAGCCGGCGAACAGGTGGTCAGTGCCGGTCTGCACCGGCTGGTGCCTGGCCAGCGTGTCACCACGACGACCCGACCCTGGCGGGGGCGTTCACAATGAACACGCCTTCCTGGGCCAGTGCCTTCCTCCGCAACCGGCAGCTGCTGGTACTGTCAATAGTCATCATTCTGGTGGGCGGCCTGTCGTCACTGGTTTCATTGCCGCGCCTTGAGGATCCCCGCATCGCCAATCGCTTCCCGCTGGTCATCACCCAGATGCCGGGCGCTTCCGCGGAGCGGGTCGAAACCCTGGTGACCGAACCCCTGGAGCGATCGCTGCAGGAAATCTCCACCATAAAGGATATTGAATCCACTTCCACGGCGGGCGTATCCATCATCAGGATCGAACTCAAGGCGGAAATCGATGGCACCAGCAACAAGCAGGCCTTCGCGGAGATCCGGGACAAGGTCGGTGAAGCCCGGCTGCAGTTTCCCCCGGAAGCGTTGCCGCCCCAGGTCGACGACAAGCGGGACCCGGTGGGTTTTACCCTGATCACCGCCGTGCGCTGGACCGCGACCGGCAATCCCAATCTCACTATCATGAACCGGGTGGCGGAAGAGCTCGCAACCCGCTTGCGCGCACTGGCCGGTACCGAGCTGGTGCGTCTCTACGGGGCGCCGGATGAAGAGATACGGGTGACCGTCGACTCACACCAGCTGGCCGACCTGCAGCTCTCGGCACAGGACCTGGCGGGCAAGCTGCGGGCCGCTGACGCCAAACGCGCGGCAGGTACCCTGCGGGGTGATCGCTCCAACGTGATTCTCGAAGTGGACGGCGCGCTCGATTCGGTGAGCCGGATCGCGGCCATCCCCATCAACAGTAATCCCGACCAGGGCATCGTGCGGGTTGGGGATATCGCCCGGGTGGAACGCACCTGGCGCGAACCGGCCAGCGATATAGCACTGGTCGACGGCGATCGCGTGATCCTGGTGGCAACGCGCATGGATCCGGATCGCCGCGTCGACCAGTGGGCCGCCGGGGCCACCGCAGTGATCGACCAGTACGATCTGGAACTGGGGCGCGGTGTCATGCTGGATCGTATTTTTGAGCAGGAACGTTATACCAGCGAGCAGCTTTCCAACCTGGTCAGCAATCTGATAGCCGGTGCCGCCGTGGTGTTGGCCGTGGTCTTCGTGATGATGGGTTGGCGCATGGCGCTGGTGGTGGGGGCCATTCTGCCCCTGGTTACCGCGCTGGTGTTGCTGGGTTGGCAGGTCACGGGCAACGCCATTCAACAGATGTCGATATTTGGCATGATCATCGCGCTGGGCCTGCTGATTGACAATGCCATCGTGGTTGCCGACGAGGTGGCGCGGCACAAGAGCGCCGGATTGTCGGCCCAGGAGGCGGTCGAGAAAGCGGTGCGCCACCTGGTGCTGCCCTTGCTGGCCTCCACCCTGACCACGGTGCTGGCCTTCGCACCGATCCTGTTACTGCCCGGCGCCGTCGGCGATTTCGTGAGCTCGATTGGCAGTAGTGTCATCATGGCCCTTGTCGCGTCTCTCGTGGTCGCGATTACTATTATTGCGGCCCTGGCGGGGCTGTTCGCCCACAGCGCTGATGCCGAACACGCCCGCTGGTGGCAGGTCGGGGTGCGGCCCCGCAGCGCCCGCCGCAGCTACCGGCGCTGGTTGGACCGTGCCCTGCAATATCCCTGGGCGGCCATTGCCGTCGCGGTGTTCCTGCCGGTAAGCGGCTTCATCGCCGCCACCCAGTTGGGTAACCAGTTCTTTCCCCCGGTGGACCGCGACATGTTTGAAATAAAGGTCTGGTTGCCGACGGCATCCAGCATCGCCAATACCACGCGCCAGGCCCGGGCCATCGAACAGAGTATTCGCGATTTCGAGGCGACCGACCGGGTATACTGGCTGGTGGGTGGCAGCTATCCCACGGTGTTTTACAACCTGGCCATGAGCAAGGAAAATTCACCTTACTACGCCCATGCCATCGTCAAGGCAGACAGTGCCGCCGCGGCGAAGGCCATGATCGAGCCCTTGCAAGCCGAGCTCGACCTCCACTTCCCCGAGGCGCAGATCATTATTCGCCAGTTTGGCCAGGGGCCGCCCCTGTTTGCCGATATCGAGTACCGGCTATACGGCCCCAGCATGGAAGTCCTGCAGGACCTGGGTGAACAGGTGCGCCTGGCCCTGCAGTCCGATCCCGACGTGTTGCACACCCGGGCATCGATCCCGCGCGGCGAGCCCAAGCTCTGGTTCGATGCCGACGAGGACCAGGCGCGCCTGGCGGGTTTTAGCCTGGTGGACCTGGCCAGCCAACTGCAGACCAACCTGGAAGGCAGCATCGGTGGCTCTGTCATCGAGAACCTGGAGCAGTTGCCGGTGCGGGTGCGTTACGACGATGCGCAGCGCCGCAGCCTGGAGGATATCGCCAGCATGCAGTTCGTACGGCCCGGGGCCGGCGACTGGGTGTCCCTGCATGCCCTCGGCGAACTGAAGCTGCGCCCGGAACTGGGCGGCAATACCCGCTTCAATGCCCGGCGCACCAATCGCATCGAGGGCTATACCCGCAACAGTGCCCTGCCCATCGACGTGACCTACCGGGTTCTCGAGCGTCTTGAGGCACAGGGTTTCGAACTCCCGGCCGGCTACCGGCTGGAACTGGGGGGCGCGGTCGAGCAGGATGCGGAAGCCACCGGGAACCTGCTCACCTACGTACCGCTGCTGCTGACGATGACGGTGGCGACACTGATCCTGCTGTTTCGCAGTGGCACCCTGGCGAGCCTGCTGGGCACGGTCGGCTTCCTCTCTATCGGGCCCGGCCTGCTGGCCACCTGGGCCATGGGCTTCCCGATCAGCTTCAACACCATCCTCGGCACCCTGGGCCTGGTGGGACTGGCGTTCAATAACAGCATCGTGGTGCTGGCCGCAATCCGTGCTAACCCGGCGGCCAGGAACGGGGAGGTGGAAGCGGTGGTGGAGGAAATAATGGGCACCACGCGCCACATTCTCTCGACCACGTTGACCACCATCGGCGGCTTCCTGCCGCTGCTGATCTTCGTCGGCGGCGATTTCTGGCCGTCATTGTCGATCGTGCTGGCGGGTGGGGTCGGCGGTTCGATGATTCTCGCGCTGTTGTTTGTGCCCGCCGTCTATGTGCTGATCCCGCGGTTTTCAGCAACGCGGGCGATAGCAGACACTCCGGCAGTGGCTGATAGCCCGGTGGTGGCGCTTTGAGCGGGCCATCGCCCTGATTGAGAAGCGGTGGTACTGTCAGGCCGCATCGTTGATAATTCCCGCCGCGCTCGGGCGCACCGTTTCTACGAGGCAACCACACCCGTTTGACAGTAGAGGATCGATGACAGAACAACTCACGCTCAGCCAATTGGAAAAGTGGGACCGGGATGTTGGGTAACAAACAGCTGCTCCGCAACTTCCGCGAGCACATCTCCCTTGGTATCAAAATTGGGCAGCAGCATGATCTGGTTGAGGCCCTCGGCTTCATATGCCGCAATTTGCTGTTGCAGTTGCGCCTGGGTGCCGACCATGCAGGTGTTGCGTATCACCTCCTCGGTCAGGAATTGCTCCTCTTCCGGGATGACCCAGCAGTTGTGTCCCGCGTGGATGCGCTGGTGGCGGCGTTCCTCGGGAAAGGTGTCCAGCAGGGCGCAATAGTCGGCCCAGACGGCCTCCATGTGGGCCGGGGGTTGATGGCCAAAATTACGCCACTGGTCATAGGCAAAGTGGATGGTTGCCATGGCCATGGCGCCGCACTGCTCCTTGACCCGTGTTGAGGTCACCGGCTCGCCTTCTTCCAGTACCACGATGGTGGTGAGCATGGTGGTATAGAAGGTGTCCCGGTCGATGCGTTTGCCCGCGGCCGCAGCGCCGGCTTCCAGCCACTGCCAGACTACCTGTAGTGCCCCCGGGTCGGATGGCAGTCCCAGCACGGCACCATCGCCGTATTTCCCCGCCAGGTGCAAGGATTTGGGACCGAAACCGGAGACGTGCACGGGCACCGGGCTATCGAAGTTGACAAAGCCCTTGTCGGGCATGATGTGCCTGATGGGAATGCTCGCTTCGTCATGGTGCAGCAGGGCTTCTTCGCCGCGAATGAGCGGTACTACCTCACTCAGGTAGCGATCGAAGGTTTTGATGTTTACCGGTGGCAGGCCCATCACCCGCATGGCGGTGTTGCCCGCACCCACACCAAAGAAGGTGCGCCCCGGGGCCAGGGCGTTGATGGTGGCAATACCCGCCGCGTTCACAGGAGCGGGGCGCGTACCGGCAATGGCAACACCAGTGCCGATGTTGATGCGCGAGGTGCGCTCCGCCGCCAGCGCCAGGCAGGCGTAGCAGTCGGACCACAACATCTGGCTGTCGGCCATCCAGGCATGGGTAAATCCAAGTTCCTCGGCCGTTACCACGTAGTCGATGTCGTTGATGTGTGACTGCACACAGATGCCAAAATCCATGGAGTTTCTCCGATGTGTCTGCGCTCGCGCGCCCTCTCAGCCAAGTGCCGTTTCGAACAACACCAGCAGTCGCGCCCAGGCGCGTTCCGCCTGGGCTTCGTTGTAGACTCGTGCATCCGGGGGACACCAGCCATGCAGCGTGCCTTCGTACACCTCGATTTCCGCGGGTAAGCCGGCCGCTGCGAAACTGTCCCGCAGAACGGTTTTGGCTTCCGGTTCCCGCCCATCATCATTCTCAGCGATGGCAACCAGGTAATGTGCTTGCATACGGGGTACCAGTAGATGGGGGCTGTCCTCCTTGTCGGTGACCAGGCCGCCGCCGTGGAAGGAAGCGCCGGCACCGACTCGCCCGGGCAGCGCGGCCGCGGTGCGCATGGTCATGGAGCCCCCCATGCAATAGCCGGTGGTGCCGATTTTGCGTTGGGTATCCACCGCGGCCTGCTGATCCAGGAAGTTCACGAACGCCCGTGCGTCTGTCGTGGTAGCCGTTGCAGTCAGGTTCCTGAACAGCGGCAGTACGATTTCACGTGTCGCTGTATCCTGGAAGCTGGCGCCTTCCTCAACCACTGGTGCTTTTACCTCGCGATAGTAGGGGTTGACCACCAGTACCGCGTAGCCGGATTCAGCCAGGCGTTTGCCCATCAGGCGAAAGGCCGGGCGCAGCCCCAGGATATCCGGCCAGATGATGACACCGGCGTGTTTTCCAGTAGCTGGATGGACGAAGAAACAGTCCGCTTCGCCGTCCGGGGTGGCGATGGTGACATCAGTTTGCGTCACCGCCAGGGCGTTGGCTGCGCGTGGGAACAGTGCGGCGAGCGCGCTGCCAGTGGCCAGTGCGCCGAACTGGCGGCGCGAGAGTTGCCCGTACTGGCGCAGGTAGTTCCTGTTGTCTCTAACGGTATGCTCATCACACATGGGGTTGGTCTCCTGTCATTGGCAAGCGTCCCCGGCCAGTATTTCTACAGCGCCCGTTCCAGGCTGGCGAGAATGCGCTCAACCTCGTCGAGGGTATTGTAGTGAACCAGTGAGATGCGCGCGGCGCCATCTCCGGTTTCAATGCCCAGGTGCTCCAGGGCGCGCGGGGCGTAAAAATCGCCGTTCTCGGTGCCGATGCCATCCTGATCCATACTGGCTGCGACCTCGGCCGAGGATTTACGCAGGGGTTTGAAGGCGATGGTCGGCGCCCGGTCGCCGTCGTTACAGTGGGTTTTGCCGAGTAGCCTGGCATGGGAGGACTGGTCAAGATAGTCCAGCAGCGGGGCGGTCAATTGCTTTTCGTGTGCCCAGAAAAGCCGTTGTAGCGCCTCCATCTTGTCGCAGGGGTCGTCATCGCCGCTGCCACCGTGGTGCCGGTGCAGCACATCGAAATAGTCCAGCACGCCCTGGCAGGAGACCACCTGAGCGTGCTGCGGGCCGGCGGGGTTGTAGCGCTTGCTGTCCACTTCCTGAATGAAGTAGTGGCTCTGCCCCTGCAACTCATTCGCCTGTTCTTGATTGACATACAGAATGCCCTGGTGCGGGCCGAACACCTTGTACAGGCTGAACAGGTAGATATCGACGCCCAGCGCCTTCAAATCGCAGATATGGTGGGGCGCGTAGGCCACCGCGTCCACGCACACCCTCGCCGCACTCTGTTTGCGCACCTGGCGCACGATGTCGGCTACCGGGTTCACCGTGCCCATCAGGTTGGAGCAGTGAGTGAAAAACAGCCAGCGGGTTCGCTCGGTAAGTAACGCGTAGAGGTCGGCCGGGTCCAGCAATCCGGTCATCGGGTCGATCGCCCACTCGCGCACGGTCACCCCTTTTTCCTCAGCCTTGCGCCGCCACACCCCGATGTTCGCCTCGTGGTCCTGTTGCGTGATGATGATCTCGTCGCCGCTCTGCCAGCTGGCACCCAGTGCCTGCGCCATCACGTAGCTGTTCATCGAGGTGGAGGGGCCGATGGTCAATTCCTCGACGCCGATGTTGAGCGCCCGTGCCCATCCCTGTTTCGCCACATCCATGGCCTCACCGGCCTCGCGGGAAGGGGAGAAGGCGTAGTAGGGCTGGACCCGGGTGTGCGCATTGTAGTGGTCCAGTCGATCGATAACCTGGCGCGCCATGTAGCTGCCGCCGGCATTGGAACAGAACACCCGTTCGGGGTCGTTGGCGCACTGCGGAAATTGCGCGCGCACGAAATCGATATCGAGGACCATGTTCACTTGCTCTCCAGTTTGGGCCGGGAGCAGAAGCTTACACTGAAAGGTGGGTGTCATGCTTTCAGTATAAAATCAAGGGATGTGGGAGTAGGCTGACTCGACCTCTAGCTCGGCAACCGCCACGGTCATACGGCCTCGCGGGATTCAGGTCGAACGCTAGTGGGTCGCTTTCGGGTTCCAGCTGAAGGGCTGCCAATTGTCGGCAGGCTGTGCCAGGCGATCGGCCAGGATATACCAGACGGCCGCGTTCAGAGTCAGGCCGCAATGACTCCCCTGCACCCGGATGTTCTGGGTCTGGTCGTGGCCGTCGTGCTGCATGGCCGTGCGCCAGTTCACCACGCCGTCGCCGCGCGTATAAACCGCTGTGGTGGGTACCGGTGGGGCGGTGGCCAGGCGTTCCCTCTGCGCGGTGTGGTCGTCGCGCTTATCGGGGTTAAGCCTATCGTAGAGTCGGGAGGCATTGGAGCCGGCGTCGCCACCGTGACCGAAGGGGCTGCCGAGGCTGATAACCTGGCGTACGATGTCGGGTCGCCGGCGGGCAATCTCCCGGGCATAGATGCCGCCGAGACTGTGCCCGACCAGGGAGATCGGGAAGGCACCGCCCTCAGTGAGCTTATCTATCTCTCGCTCCAGTTGCTGCCGGTTCAGCGAAGCCACACCGCGGTTGCGCCCCAGGCCCCAACCGCCGGCGCGGTAGCCCAGTTCTCGCAGGTAGCGAACCAGCGGTTGGTTGAATTTGTCGCTGCCCATGAAACCGGGCAAGACCATGACGGCATGGCCATCACCGGCAGGCATCCGGCGTAACAGGGGGAGGGCCGGCTGCAGCAGGGCGTACTCCGCCAGCGCCCGTGGTGCTTCACACAGGGCCAGGACCAGGTGTGGTCTCGACACCTCAACCGTTTGCTGTTGTGCTGTCACTGCCCCTTATCCTCCGATAAATGAGCATTATCCCGCTTTATTGCGGTCTGTGGGCTTTTTTTGCGACGTTGGCTTTTTGGAAGCGGCCATCTACCCCCCAAGCTGCTTGAGCAGTTGGAGTTCTTCCTGGGTTGGCTGGTATCGTGGGCCGGCACAGCGCGGATCCATTTTTTGCAGCAGCTGTGTCATCTGTGGAGTAATGGGAATGGGATCGCAGCCATGACCGGTCTCGCAGATCATGTCGAATTCCGGCCTGGCCTTGACGTGGCAGCCGAAACAATTGCCCCCGAAACGATTCACGACATCCACGAAGCCGCGCTTGTCGATGCGCGTGCCTGCTTCGGACACGGTAAGCTCAAAAAACTCCCAATCCCTGGTCGCCGCGTTGAACCCCCTGGGGTGTTTGACCATCACCTCGGTAGGCACCAACTGCACCACCGAGCCCACTGGATACACACCGGTTTCCCGTTCGGCGACTGCAGCCGTATCCGATCTTTTATCCGGGTCGAGATTGTCCACATAAAAACCCCTGACCGCTTGCATATCCAACATGCACTTGAAATCGCTGGCCTGGATTTCACCGGTGTCGGTGGCACTCTCCGCGCGTAGCTGTTGCATGGCGAGGAGTAAGAGAAGGCCAAAGCCCATCTTTCCTCGGCGGGTCAATCGGATTTTCGTGAGTTTCATGGCACTACCTGCGGTCGTTTCTGTTTGAAAAGGCCCACGCCACCAGGCCCGATGCCGGTGTCGAACGGATCGATATTATCCCTGAGTGTAGCTTCATTTGCTGTCCGTGGTTGGCGACCTTGTCTTCACGGTGTACGCACACACCCTCGAGCTTGAGGCACTGGGGAGAGACCATACCTTTCGTCGAGCGGCGGCCTCGCTCTCAACGGGGCTATACTGGGTAAGAACGGATGCAGGGGCCGCTTAACTCGTGGGATCGGAAGAACAGGCATGAAAGTCGAAATACACTACTGCGCACAGTGAAACTACAAACCCGAGGCGGTCAGTCTGGCTGCCGAGCTCAAAGGCAATTTCCAGGCGGAGGCAGAGCTATTCGCCGAAGGAAAGGGCATTTTCGATGTGGTGGTCGATGGCGAGCTTATTTTTTCGAAATACGAGGCCGGTCGTTTTCCCGAAGCCAACGAGATTACCGCCGTTATCAATAAGACAGAGCCTCCCTAGCAATCGCTGCCGGGGTGCTTGCCCTGGGTTCCGGGATACCAAAAAAGCACTGTGGTCCGGTAGCTCAGTAGCCAGTCATATCGCCCGGTCGTGATCGGCGTAGCTTGTGTTGGAAGGGAGAAATTCCCGAGTGACCGATCGTACTGCGAACATATTTCTATACGTCGGTCACAACGCGAGGTTGGGTGACGCGCCTGCTATGCGCGCTCGTAGGTGCCGACCAACCGGTTCATCCCGATGACGTCCGGCTCGATCGTCTCCAGTAGTTGCCGCAGCGTGAGGCCCGGCTCAAGGTCCGGCTCGCGGCCGAGTGCGAGTACCCAGAAGAAGTAGTGGTGCCTCCCCTCCCGCTGATAGAGTTTCAATGCCTGGACAACAGGCTCGCCTGTGCTCAGAAGTATGGTGGCAAACAGTATTAAAAGCCAACAGGCCGAGGGTTTCGTTTAACAGG
>JAPUKZ010000498.1 GCA_027295405.1 Gammaproteobacteria bacterium | reverse complement strand
GGCGGCCTGCGCCAGCGCTTCCTCGCCCAGGTCTGTAACAATGGCATTAACCCCCGCGTTGGTAGCGGCTATCCGCTCCACCACAGAAGTCATGGCTTCGACACAAGAGATGTCGCCGCTGGCGAGTTGCGCCGCGAGATCGCATGCGCTCATTTGCCAGATCTTGGTAGCCGTCATAGCGGAATTCCCCAGGTTTTACTGGTTTTGCGCCCGTCCACATCCCGGTGCAGCCTGGTTCGCACCCGGCGAGCACCTTCACTTACTGTAGTCGTAACAGCGGTGTTCTGCACCTGAATCGGATCAGCCTGCAAGGTGCGTCGTTGCCGGCAGGTATGGGTCTTCTGGCGGGTCAACAGTGGCCCGATGCTTCCACGTCGGTACGGGAACTGCCCGGGGCACCACGCAGTTCTGGAATCACAGCGCTCTGCAGCGACCGGCAGATGCTAGTCAGGGCTTGTGCTGACCGGTTAAGCGTAGGCACGCATAATCTGCTCCGAAACTGCAGACGAATTAAGCTGCGCACAACTATCCCAGGGCGCATCGAGAACGTTCTTGTAGTGTTCACGAAGTTGTGCGGCGGCAGCCCGCAAATTCCGGAGTTGAGAGGGCTGGATCGGCGGCAGCACTGTAACCTGGATGGTAGCCGGGCGTAGTAACAGCTTACCCTTGGGCAGGGCGTCGGAAACGTTATGCAACACCACTGGCACGATGGGAACCTGCATCTTCTTCGCCAGATAGAAGGCACCCGGTTTGAACGGGTGCATCTCGCCGGTAGAGCTACGGGTTCCCTCGGGTGCGATCACCAGACTCTTGCCACCTTGCAGGGCCTGTTTGGCTTGCTCCATGCACACTGATTGGTCCTTCGCATTCCGATCAACAAAAATAGTGCCATGGGCCCTGAGCAGTGGGCCCAACAATTTGTTATCGCCTACCTCGCGCTTGCAGAAAGCCACAAAATCATGGCGCAGCAAGTGCGCCATAACCACCGAGTCCAGATAACTCTGGTGGTTGAAGGTGAAAATTGCCGGGCGCACGCTCTCCAGGTACTCCCTGCCATAGACCTCAAAATCCAGCCCGGCAACGGCCGCACCGACATCACCCAGCCAGCTGCTCATTAGATTAGTGGCCTTTTCCCGGGAACCGGACATCAACCAGGAGGCCGCGCCGGCTGCCGCTGTCGACATCAGGGTATTTGTCATCAGTGCTGTGCGCAGCACACTCTCCAGATTGGGTTTGCCGCGGCTGCAAAATTTCAGCACCGGCCAGTTCGCCGTTTGCGCATACTCAGCCAGTGCCGGCGACGGATTGGTCGCTACCGGATAGCCCACTTTCTTAAGCAGGGGCAGGTCGTCGCGTGAATCAGAATAGAACCAGGCCTGCCGTAGCCGCGCCCCATGGCGCCGTGCCGAGCGCCGTGCCGCCAGAAGTTTGCCCTCTCCGTAACACAGTGGACCGTCAAACTCACCGGTCAGCTCACCGTCTCTGAGCTTGAGTGTGGTGCAGCATATCTCCTCGATCCCAAGCGCGCGGGCAATAGGTTCGACCTGATAACGGGTGGCAGCACTGACAATCACCACCTTGTGACCCAGTTGCTGGTGGCGTTGCACGATCTGCCGTGCCTCCCGGTACATGCTCGCACCCAGGCTGCGTTCAAAGGCGCGCTCACCCAGCTCACGCAAGACCGATTCATTCATTCCCGCCAGTCCACTCACCAGTGACCGGTACAGCGCGGTGTAGTGGCGGCCTCCGCCACGGCGATCAATATTGGCCAGCATTTTCCGGGCAACCTGCCCCATACCCACCTGACGGCTGCGCACACCCTCCCAGACCAGGGCCAGAGCGGAGTATCCCGAAATCAGGGTTTGATCCAGATCGAAGAAGGCGATTACCGGTCCGTGCGTACCCGGCTGGGCCTGCAACTCGTCCAGGTGATCCAATATGTGTGACTCGATTGACATGGCGGCACTCCCCTCGTTTGGTGCGATATCAGTTCCCGCAAATTTCTTGGCAAACTCATTAAAAAACTCTTTACAAGCTATATAGCAAGTTTCATGCCAATGCCGAAAGTCATCAGTGAGCGACGGGAAGCGAGCTTAAACCAGGTAGATGAAGAAAATGTGGCAACAAGGGCAGAAAAACTGGTAATAAGTCGCAAAGGGGTGCACAGGAAATGCACCAGCGGCAGGCTTTTCGCCCCATAATGGGGCGAAGCCCAGGGGTCTTAACAACTCGGCCAGGGTCGGGTCCTCGGGCTGCAAGCCCTCCTCGGCGATACGATTGATGTTGGGAGTGGGGTAGCTCGTCATGCCGCGACTGTAGTGACTGATATTGGTGATACCGATGTCATCACCCCAGATCACCAGGATATTGGGGCGTTCAGCCGCCTGGCTGGATGCGGCATGCAGCATCAGGCACAGGCCCCGCGTGCCGAACGAAACGGCTGTCGATTGGAACCACAGGGAGCGCGTGTTGCTGCAAACAACATGTCGCGCAAAACCGGTTCCGGTATGGGTTCATCGCGGTAGCGACGGATGGCGCGGGTGGAGGTGAGCCCCTCCAAAAGACCCACTTCATCACGGGCAAGGGGTCGTTCCTATAGGGGTGTATCAGTACTCATATCACAAAACCGCCGGTCTTGGTTTCCTGGTATTCAGCGATTCCCTCATGTCCACCCTCGCGGCCAATACCGGAATCTCCCATGCCGCCAAAAGGTACCGACGCCGAGGTAGGATTGACATCATTGATACCGATAATCCCGAAACGCAGGTCCTCGAAGGCGCGCATTGCGGTGCCAATATCGCGCGTGTACACATAGGCCGCGAGGCCATAGTGGGTATCGTTGGCCAGCGCTATGACCTCATCGGGATCGTCGTAGGGGATGACCGGCGCCACCGGTCCAAAGGTTTCCTCCCGGTAGATATTCATCTCTGCGGTCACCCCGGTCAGTACCGTCGGCTCGTAAAAGTGGCCGTGTGCATGCAGGCCCTGAGTGATCCGGCGGCCTCCTACTGGAACCTGGGCACCTTTGGCGCGGGCATCTTCCACCTGGGTTTCCACCTTGGCAACCGCCGCATCGTTGATCAACGGTCCGACACCAATACCTTCTTCAAGCCCATTACCGGTCTGCAATCGGCTCACCCGGGTGCACAGGGTATCGGTGAACGCCTGCAGATGCTGGCGCGGTACGTAGAGCCGGTTGGGACTGATACAGGCCTGCCCGGCGTTGAGAAATTTCAGGGCCGCCGCGCCTTTGGCGGCGTGCACCGGGTCAGCATCAGGGAAGACGATGAAAGGCGCGTGCCCTCCCAGTTCCACAGAAATTCGCTGCAGGTTGGCAGCACTCTTGGCGGCGAGCTGCCGGCCCACCGCGGTACTGCCAGTAAATGTAAGCTTGGCAACCCGGGAATCGCCGGTAAATACCTCACCCACCGGCCGCGGATCAGAGGCTGTCACCAGGTTGATGACTCCTGCCGGAACTCCCGCATCAATGAATACCTCGTAGCTCGCCCGCGCACACAGCGGCGTCGCCTCGGCGGGTTTGAGAACCAGGGTGCAACCGGCCGCCAAAGCGGGGCCCATTTTCCGGGTCAGCATGGAGATCGGGTAATTCCAGGGGGTGATGGCGGCGACCACACCCACCGGCGCCTTGACAGAGAGAAAGCGCTGGTCCGGCCGCGGTGACGGCAACCAGTCTCCGCTAATGCGCTTGGCTTCCTCCGCGAACCAGATCAGGAAATCGGCGGCGTATTTCACCTCGGCGCGCGCGGCCTTCAGTGGCTTGCCCTGCTCCCGGGTCATCAATTCAGCGAGTTGTTCGCTACGCTCGGTCATCAATTCCCAGGCCCGGTACAACAGCCGGGAACGCTCGTGGGCTGTGGTTCGTGACCAGTCTCGAAATGCGCCGTGTGCCGCATCTATGGCCGCCGTCGCGTCCTCGCCGGCGCCGTCGGGTACAACCCCGATCACCTCACCTGTTGCCGGGTTAGTCACCTCGAAAGTGGCGCCGCTGCGCGCCTCGATCCATTCACCGTTAATGAACATTCTGATCCCCTGAAACAATCACCGTAAAACCGGGGACGTAGCACGGTTTTCTGCAGGAAACCGTGCTACGTCCCCGGTTTTTTCCTGTGAAGTATAGACGGAGTTGCGCTATACCACGATTCGCAGTATCAGCACGCAAGCCTTCATAAAAACCCAGATTGTAAGTCCAAGATACAGTCGCTGGGTTACAGGCGCCAGGTATACCCTCCGCGAATCGTCCTTATCCGTAATCTACTTTCTTAATACCTCGCCAGCAAAGGGTGCGGGCAGTTCTATCAGCACATCAGCCAACAGGATACAACCCGGCCCTGCAAATCAGCGTGACTTGCTGCCTGGTGCCTGCAATCAGCTCGGGCCAAAGTCGTATTGACCACCCTTGTCCAGCGCCCGTTGGTAGGCGGGCCGAGCGTGAATACGATTACGGAAGGCGGCCAGGTTGGGAAAGGTTTCCAGGGAATGGAGCAGGGGTACAAGTTCGACGACAAAGGAGAGCTGCACGTCAGCACCTGAAAAGGTATTGCCTACAAACCACTTGGCATCTGCCAGTGACCGATCCATATAACCCAGATGACGATTCAGCTCGTCATTGATGCGCGGCTGTAAATCGGCGCCGCCGTCGGGGAGTCTTCCGGTGTACATCTTCAACATCAGCGGCAACATGGCACTACCTTCGGCGTAGTGCAGCCATTGCAGGTACTGTTCGTACTGCACAGTATTCTCCGCAGGACGAAGTTTGCCGCCACCGTGTTGACGCAGTATGTAGTCGATAATCGCAGCAGACTCGATGACGGTATGTTCGCCATCCGTGAGCACCGGTGATTTACCCAACGGGTGCACCGCCTCTAACTCGGGAGGCGCCAGATTGGTGGTAGCGTCGCGCTGGTAGTTGACAATGTTGTAATCCAGCTCGAGCTCTTCAAGCAACCAGAGAATGCGCTGCGAGCGCGAATTATTGAGGTGATGTACGGTCAACATGGTGACGATCTCCGCGAGTTGCGCTAAATAACAAATTATAGGCGATATACCTGATTGGGCGAGGACAAATAAAGCACCTGCGGGACCCAGAAACCCCTCCTGAATTTGCCGGTCCTGCCCGATGTGGTAAAACGGTTCCCTCTTTCCGCGTCATACCGTTCAGCATCTAGCAAAACCCAACATCATTTCCGCGCACCACAGGTGCGTTAAGCTGATCTCCCCAGCGTGCTACGTCCCCGGTTTTTCTCCGTGTAGCTGCTGGCGCAACACCCTGGCGCGATGGTCAGGGCCGCTGTGACTCCAGCCCGGCGCCAGGCACAGATAACGCCAGCGATCGCCCCAGTTCCGGGCCGCGCAAATATCCCGCCACAGGGACAGGTACTCGTGCATGAGTACGGTGCCCACGCGGTCGCCATCAATGTTCCTGGTCAACCCGTAAATCACCGGCTCCTCATCAACCTCGGGACTGAAGGTACCAAACCATCGATCCCAGATAATTAATATGCCGCCGTGATTGCAATCCAGGTAGCGAATATTTGAGCCGTGATGCACCCGGTGGTGGGATGGCGTGTTGAATACGGCCTCCACCCAGGGATGCAATTTCTTCACCACATGGGTATGAATCCAGAACTGGTAGAACAAGCTGATACCGATTGCGGTAATGATCATGTATGGATCGAAGCCCAACAGGGGTAACCACAACCAGAACAGGAATTTGTGGACCCGCTCTCCTACGCCCTGGCGCAGCGCTGTACCAAAATTCAGGTACTGGGAGGAATGGTGGTTGACGTGCCCGGCCCACAACAAGCGCACCTCGTGGTTCATGCGATGGAACCCGTAGTAGGTGAAGTCTTCGAGGAAGAAAAGCAGCAGCCAGGCCCACCACTGTCGCCCCACCACCTCCCGCAGTGGACTGATCTCGTGCAGTTTGAACATCAGACCCACGGCCAGCATTCGCGGCAGCAACTCCACCAGTGTCGAGGCCACCAGCATGCTCAGGGAGACAAAAGTATCCCGGCCGCGATACCAACCGTGCCCCTGCCGATGGGACCAGAATGCCTCCAGCAGGATGGCCACGAAGAACGCGGGCATGGCAAACAGGCTCAGGTCGTCCTGGAGAACTTCTTGCATGGCGCGAATTCGAGCAGAAAACACCAGAGTCTAGCGAGCCCGACCACTGGCGGCAAGACGCGGCTGTGCAACGAATACCCGACCGGAACTCCAGGGGGGATTCAGCTATAGTTAGCGAATGGAGGAAAATAGGGGACGGGGAAAATAAGGGACGTAGCACGGTTTTTGAAAAAACCGTGCTACGTCCCTTATTTTCTGTTTTCCGGATGGTGGCGGTGGCGTGAAATTATCTGTTTTTGGCAAAAAGTTTGCAGGGAAATCCGGCATCGTCGAACTGATGGACGATCTGGGCACCGCCCTCAACGAGAACCCGGATATGATTTTCATGGGGGGTGGCAACCCGGGTCGACTGCTGGAAGTTGAGGCTATCTTTCAGCAGCGACTGGAAGTGGTGATGCGCGACCCCCGGCAACGCCACAGTCTGTTCGGCATTTATCAGTCACCACAGGGTGATATAGAATTTCGCCAACAGCTTGCCGCCTTTTTAAAACAGCAATTCGGCTGGTCGCTGACTGCTGCCAATATTGCTGTCTCCAATGGCAGCCAGTCCGCCTTCTTCGTGTTGTACAACATGTTTGCGGGTGCCATGCCAGACGGCAGCGAGCACGCCATCCACCTGCCGCTGGCGCCCGAGTATCTGGGCTATGCGGACGTCGGTCTCAGCGAGAATTTCTTCACCGCCACCCAACCCGACATTGCGCTGTTGGAGGACCACCTGTTCAAATACCACGTGGATTTTTCCAGCCTGCAGGTGGATGAACAAACCGCCGCCCTGTGCGTGTCCCGGCCCACCAACCCCACCGGCAATGTGCTGACCGATGAGGAAATTGCTCATCTCGACGCTATTGCCCACAGCAATGATATTCCACTGATCATTGACGGCGCCTACGGCCTGCCCTTCCCGAATATTCTATTCTGCGACGCCAGACCCCACTGGAGCGAGAACACCATCCTCACGCTGAGCCTGTCCAAACTGGGGCTGCCCGGTGTGCGCACCGGGATCATCGTCGCCAACGAGGAAGTCATACAGGCTTACACCAATGCCAACACCATCGTCAGTCTGGCCTGCGGCAACCTGGGCCCGGCGCTGGCCAAGGAGCTGTTCAAGAGCGGCGAGATACTGTCCCTGACCCGGGACTATGTCACCCCCTACTACCGGGAAAGGTCACAACAGGCGGCGCAATGGTTCCGCGACAATCTCGGCGACCTGCCCTATCACATCCACAAGCCGGAAGGAGCAATTTTCCTGTGGCTGTGGTTCGAAGACCTGCCCATCAGCTGCCAGGCGCTGTACCAGCGACTCAAGCAACGCGGCGTGTTGATCGTGCCCGGCCACAACTTCTTTGTCGGCATGGGCGAGGGCTGGCGGCACAAGCATGAGTGCATCCGGGTATCCTATGCGCAGGACGCGGACAGCGTGCAGCGCGGCATCAAGATCATTGCGGAAGAAGTGGCCAGGGCCTACCGGGGCTGATCTTCCCGGTTTTTTTGAAATACTTGCAGTCCTTGGAAATGACGGTTTGGGGTCGTCAACTCGGCCCGGTGGAACGAGTTATGACTGATTCTGGTGTTCAGTCGGTTGAAAAGAAGCGGCGTATCTGATTGATTGGTTATCACCAAACAATCAAGCAACCAAAAGGATACGCCACCATGAACAAGAGTAACGTTAGGAAGCGGCACTGCCCTGGTTGTATTTGAAGGGCATATTCACGAGTTGTGGTAGCGCAGCTTGCACAGACACTACAAGAGTTTCCTCCGCGACAGGGCCCGGCGAGTTTCACTGTAGATATCAATCCTGGACTTAAGTGAGCATGTTCGCTGCTGTGCCTGTTTGCGTACGGCGCGAATATTTTCAACCGGTACCGATGCAAGCGTTGAATACCTATGCTTGCGCTGGTAGCTTTAATGAATTGGCCAATACACCAGTAAAGGAGCACCCATGCAGAATCCAATGCAGCTTATCGGCAGTCCCGCCTCACCTTACACACAGAAAATGCTGGCGCTGCTTCGATACCGGCATATAAGCTATGCAGTGATCTGGGGCGATCCCACGGACAAGCTGAATGAAATGGGTGTTTCATTACCCAAAATGGTTTTCTTACCCACGTTTTTATTGCCAGACAGCGATGGTAGTGTGGAAGCGGTGTGCGATTCAACGCCAATCATCCGCGCTCTAGAGGAACGGTACAGCGAGCGTTCCGTCGTTCCCACCGATCCTGCATTGGCTCTTATTGACTATCTGCTTGAAGACTTTGGTGACGAGTGGTGTACCAAGTATATGTTCCACTACCGTTGGTATCCAGAAGCAGACGCCGACAATGCGGGAACCTTGTTGCCCTTGCTGAGCGGCTTAACTATGCCGGAAGAGCAGCATGCGCAGGAGAAGTCCGCCTTTACCACGCGTCAGATAGAGCGACTGAAGTTCGTTGGCTCCAACGACAGTACAGCCCCCGTTATTGAAGCCAGCTATCGTCGCCTGTTAACCTTGCTCGATGCCCACTTTTGTCAGTTTCCATTTCTGTTGGGCTATCGACCGGGTGCCAGTGACTTCGCGATTATGGGCCAGTTTTCTCAGCTGGTGGGGTTTGACCCGACGTCGCGGGCAATAGCGTTACAATACGCCCCCCGAACTGTGGCCTGGGTGGCATTAATGGAAGATCAATCGGGTGTCCTGCCAACAGAGGACGATTGGATCAAATTGGATACCTTACCAGCCACCCTCAAAGCACTTTTGGGTGAGATTGGACGTGTGTACGTGCCAGCATTGCGGGCTAATGCAGCTGCATTGGCAAATGATGAGAACCATTGGGAAATGGAAATTGACGGTCATTTGTGGCGTCAGCGTACATTTTCCTATCAGGCGAAATGCTTTACCTGGATACGAAACACTTACCACGACTTATCGCCTGCTAATCGGTGTCGAGTTGACAATATGCTAGCTGGTACAGGTTGTGAAGTGTTGTTCACTGAAAGTTCATAATGAAGTCTGAAGCTGTCGCTGTGGAACGAAAATCCTTTAACGGCTGCATTCATATCTGGGATATATGAGTCCGAATCAATATGAGGCGAAAATGGAAAAGGCCGCTTAACTGGATTGTAGAGAAATTTTGGGCCACGCTATACCGGGCTTGGTAACGTACGGCTTTTTGGGGGAGATTTTCATGGATATTGGCTTACTTCTATTTCCACAGGCGGGGCATTCAGCGGAACTGGCAAGGACGGCGGAGTCACTCGG
>JAPUKZ010000497.1 GCA_027295405.1 Gammaproteobacteria bacterium | reverse complement strand
TATGCGTTTCTTTGCAATAGCTTGTGTCTGGATTGGTGTCCTGCTGATTGCCGGTTGTGAGGCCAACAGCGGGGAGACAGGCGAAGTTATCTATCAGTCTGTATCCGCAACCCAGGTTATTGAACAAGCCGAATTTGAGCTGACCCGGGGCTTCACAGGTATTGTGCTGCCCGCCCGCAGTGCGAACATCGCCTTTGAATTTGGTGGAACGGTTCAGTTCATGCTGGTGGATGAAGGTGATCGGATCAAAGAGGGTGATCTACTGGCCCAGCTGGACACGGCACTTCTGGCGATTGAGCGACGTCAGTTGCAGGCGCAGTTGGAAGAGGCAGAAGCCAACCTGCGACTGGCCCGGGCCAACCTGGTGCGTCACATGTCGCTGGAAACTGACGGTTTTGCTTCCCAGCAGCGACGGGACGAGCTGGAGGCCGGGCGGGATGCCATTACCGCCAGCATCAGTCGCTTGCAGGCGACGCTGGATGGTAACCAGGTGCGGCAGCAGAAAGCACACCTGTACGCTCCGTTTGCCGGGGTGGTCGGTGAGCGCTTTCTCGAAGAGGGCAGCAGCGCGGGCGCCGGGGCGCCGGTGTTGCGTATTCTGGAAATCGGCCAAATGGAAGCACATGTAGGCGTTCCCAGGCAGTTGGCACAAAAATTGTCGGTGCAACAAACCGTCTCTGTGCAGTTGGGAGAACGCATTGAACAGGGGCAGATACTGGCGGTGGGGGCTGAGCTGAAGGCGCGGTCACATACGGCCAAAATACGTATTCAGTTGCCGCCGCTGGATGTGCTGGCCGGTAGCCTGGTGCAACTGCGCCTGGCAGACAGTATTTCAGGCCCCGGCTTTTCCGTTCCCCAATCGGCACTTACAGCCAGTATGCGAGGGCTCTGGCGGGTCTACGTGCTGACGCCCGCAGAGGGGAACTTGTACCGGGTGGAGGCCAGAGACCTGCAGCTGCTTTACAGTGATGAGCAGCGCGCCTTTGTAGAGGGTGGCCTGAACTCCGGGGAATCTGTCGTTACCGACGGTGTCCACAAGCTTGTTCCCGGTCAGCTGGTGCATGTGGTCGACAATGGTCCCCGGGTTTGATCTCATCCCTGATTGAAAATGGACGCCTGATTAGTCTGCTGGTAGCCCTGATAATTGTTGCCGGTTTGGGCGCCCTGGCGACGCTGCCGATTGCCGAAGACCCTGTCATGGTCAATCGATACGCGCTGGTGCTCACCCCTTATCCCGGTGCAAATGCGGAGCGCGTTGAAGCTCTGGTTACGGAAAAACTGGAACTCAAGCTCCGGGAATTACCGGAAATCAAGGAAATCAATTCGTCGTCAGGAAATGGAATTTCCAGCATCAGCATTGCACTGGTCGATGAGGTCACCGAACCGGACCTGGTCTGGTCCCGCACCCGTGATCTGATCGCCGAAGTGCAACCGGATTTACCAGCGGGAAGCTTGCCCACCCGGTTTCTGGATGATCGTGGCTATGCCTACACCATGCTGATCGCACTGCGCGGATCGAAGTCGATGCATGTCCCCCGACAAATTCTCCAACGCTACGCAAGGGAATTGCAAAGTCAGCTCAGATCCCTGCCAGGTACCGATATCGTCGAAATCGACGGTGAGGTGAGTGAGGAAATCCTGGTTAATGTGAACTCCGGCGTTGCCGCTGCTGCCGGACAAACCGTGGAGACCATCGCCGCCTCACTGGCTCGTTCTGATACCAAGGCCTCTGCGGGTCTGCTGGAGAACAGCAGTAGTCGAATACAAGTGGAGATATCCGGTGATCTCAGCTCTATCGACCGGGTAGCCCGTGTGCCATTGACCGGGCGCGGTGAAGGGCAGGTATTACGCGTCGGAGACATCGCCCGGGTATCACGTGTGCTGCGCACGCCAGAGGCAGAAAAAAGCCTTCGCGAAGGCAGGGAGCAGCTGATTGTTGCCGCCCGCATGCTGCCCCAGTTTCGTATCGCGAACTGGTCAGGTCGAGTCGACAGGGTATTGCAGGAGTTTTCCAGCCTGTTGCCATCCAACGTGGAGATGCAAGTCATTTTCGACCAGCAGCGGTATACCGACCAGCGTATGCGGCACCTTTCAGGCAATATCGGTATTGGCTTCGTACTGATTCTGGGGATTTTGCTGTTAACACTGGGATGGCGGGCCGCTGTCCTGGTTGCCGCGGCATTACCGTTGATGATGCTATTCACCTTCACGGTGATGAATTTCTGGGGAGTGCCTATCAACCAGATGTCGGTGACGGGCCTGGTGGTGGCACTGGGTATCACCGTGGACAATGCGATTGTCATGGTTGATGACATCGCCCAGCGCCGCCGCGGTGGCTGCGATGGACGGGCCGCGGTCAGGCAGGCAGTTTCTCATCTCTGGCTGCCGCTATTTGGCTCCACTGTTACCACCATCCTGGCCTTCTTGCCCATCGTACTGACACCTGGCGGCGCCGGTGATTTTGTCGGCTCTCTCGCAATCTGTGTGATCTTTGCCCTGACCGGCTCCTACCTGATCTCACACACGGTAGTGGCAGCCCTGGCGGGCAGGTTTGTCGGTGGAGAGAAGCAGGTCACTGTTTGGAATAGCGGGCTGCAATCGCCTTTTCTCAGTCGTGGTTTTGAGAAGACCTTGCGTCTTGTGCTCGCTTACCCGCGTCGCAGCATGGCCCTGGTAGTACTATTCCCGCTGGCCGGTTTTTACGGGATCACCACCGTACCGGAGCAATTTTTTCCTGCGGTTGACCGGGATATGTTCTCCCTGGAGGTCACCTTGCCTACCAGCGCGAGTTTCGCCCGCACCGAACAACTGGTGGGAGAGGTGGATGAGGTGCTGAGATCGAAGCCGGGCCTGGAAACTGCCGACTGGTTTATTGGTAAAAGTGCAGCCCCTTTTTATTACAACCTGATAGAGGATAAATTCGGCAGCCAGAACTACGCCCAGGCGATGATCAAGGCTGACAGCCCCGATCGAACCGCGCAACTGGTCGAAGAACTGGAACTGGAGCTACCGCAGCTGTTCCCGGCTGCGCGTATCACCGTGCGCAAACTGGAGCAGGGTCCGCCTGTGGACCAGCCAGTGCAAGTGCGTTTGTACGGTAGCAATCTCGCGGTACTGGAAGAATTGGGGCAGGAGTTGCGGCTCCTGATGAGTACCCTGCCGAATGTGACCGCGACTGTCTCCTCGTTGGGGCAGTTGATGCCTACCGCCAGGTTCTCGCTCCGGGAGGAGATACTTGCCGCTACACCCTATAGTCCAATGGATTCCACCCGCAGTCTGCGCGCCAGCCTGGATGGAGTGGTGGTGGGTGCGCTGCTGGAAGATATGGAGGAAGTCCCGGTGCGGGTGCGTATTGACGCGGGGGAGCGCAACAACCCCTGGGATCTGCAGAGTCTCAATCTGATGCTGCAATTACCCGGAGATGCGGCCTCACCCGCTATCACGCCGCTGCAGGCTATTGCAGATCTGCAGTTGGTGCCCAGCATTGTCTCTATCCCGCACCGTAACGGCCGGCGTATCAATACCGTCGGAGCCTATGTGCGTTCCGGGGTTCTGGCAGATACGGTGCTGCAGGACTTCCGCCGTGCGCTGGGGGATTCGGGTTTCAGCTTGCCCCCAGGTTACCAGATGGAAATTGGCGGGGAGGCAGAAGAGCGATCAGAATCGATTGACAACCTGTTGACCCAGGTACCGCTGATCCTGGTGATGCTGGTAGTTGTGCTGGTGGTCTCTTTCAACTCCTGGCGATTATCCCTGTTGATACTGATTGTGGCACTGATGTCCGTGGGGCTGGGAATGCTCAGTCTTGCACTCTCCGGCTACGCCTTTGGCTTCCAGGTGATAATCGCCTTGCTGGGATTAATGGGCTTGGCCATTAATGGGGCGATAGTCATACTCGCCGAGCTGCGCTCAACACCATCGGCACTGGATGGAGAGGTCGAGGGGATTGTCAACTCGGTGATGCACTGCGCACGCCACATAAGCTCCACCACCATAACCACCGTGGCAGGCTTCTTCCCGCTCCTTATTGGCGGCGGGCTGTTTTGGCCACCCTTCGCTACTACCATCGCGGGCGGGACATTGCTGGTGACCCTGCTGTCCTTTTTTTTCGTACCGGCAGCATTTCTGCTGTTGACCCGGCGTTCCCGTTTCGAAATATTTGCAGCCACCACGCCTGGACCTGCAGTCGAACAAATCCGCCCCTGGACCTGAGTGCCACAAGCCGCCAGGCATGGAAACAGTGCGTGGTTGACTAGTTGGGCGCTGCCACATACCGTTGTGCTGTCTGGATAAACGTGATGAGCGGGGGCGCCTCTGAGTCTGTCTGCCAACGACAAGTACGACGCCGTACAGGATATCAACTGGCAAAGCGGTAGTGCCGATAAATTGCTGCGTTACAAAACAGCAATCTTCCTGGGGTACAACTATTACCGCCTGTTCCTGGCGGGTTGTCTGGCGCTGCTCTACTTTTTCGTACCCGATCAGCAGTTTATCGGCAAACACAGCCCCGAACTGTTTGAACGCACTATTTCCGCCTACCTTGCGATGAACCTGATGTTTGCCTTGCTGCCACCCTCCTGGTGCCGGCGGATGGTGCTCGGGAACGTCCTCGTTTTTGTTGTGCTGATCGGCGACATCATTTTCTTTGGCGCGCAGATGTACAGCAGCGGCGGCGTCAACGGCATTCTTGGAAATTTCCTGATCGTGCCGATTGCCTTCAGCGGGGTGTTGGCCAGCCCGAGGTATTCCGTCGCCTGTGCCGCGCTGGGGTTTATCGTCAGCTACTACGCCGAATTTA
>JAPUKZ010000496.1 GCA_027295405.1 Gammaproteobacteria bacterium | reverse complement strand
CTGCTGCCGCACCTGGTTACCATCCAGCGTCGCCTGCAAGCGACTGATGCTGGCGGTAATGGCATCCCGCCCGGCCTCCAGCTCGTCCCGTCGCTGCTGTGAAGCAAAACCGTCAGTTTCCAGCGACATGTGACGCACCAGGTTGGCCCGGGCCAGCCGCAGGTTGGCTTCTGCCTCTTCCAACTGCGCCTGCAACTGACGGCGCTCAATCGCCAGAAGTGCCGTATCCAGCTGGGCCAGTAGCTCACCCTCTTTGATCCGATCACCTTCATCCACCAACATGAACTGAACCGTTCCACCAAATTCAAAGGCGATGTTCGCACTGCGGGCGGGCAGCACAATACCTGTGAAGCCCCGGGTCAGCTCAAATTCGGCTTGTTCAGTAACCTGGGTTGCGGATACAGACTGATAGATAACTTCGCCTGTCTCCCCGCTGTTGGCCTCACAACCGGCAATCAGCAGGACACCAATCCAGACACAAGCTATTGCAAAGAAACGCATAATTTTCACCAATAATAGACTAGTCAGTCCAGTAATTTGAAGATATACTAGACTCATTAGTCTATTAATTCAAGAGCTCAATTATGGCCACGCGTGGACGACCCAAATCAGATCAAAAAAAGCAGCAGATTCTGGATGCCGCCGCCGACCTGTTCACCACCCAGGGATACGCCAATACCAGCCTCGAGCAGGTGGCAGAGTCCGCCAATGTGTCTAAACAAACCATATACAGTCATTTCACAGGCAAAGCCGATCTGCTGCAGGCAGGCGTAAAGCGGCGCTGCATGGAAGGGCAGCTCACCGCCGAGCAACTCGATCTTTCACCGCCACCCGGGGAATTTCTGCCCCTGTTCGCTGAGCGCTTTATCGGTATCCTGCAGGATGACTCGTCGCTGCGCATGTATCGGCTGTGCCTCAGTGAGGGAGAACGTCACTCGGAACTGGGTGCATCATTTTTTGAATCCGGCCCCAAACTCGTCATCGAGGCGCTGGCCTTGTATCTCACCCAGGCACACGACAAACAGCAGTTGCGGGTAGACCACCCACAACTGGCAGCGGCACAATTCCTGTTCATGGTCAGGGGTTTTCCGATTGAGACCGCACTGCTAAATCTCCCCGAACGCCCCTTTCAGATCAGTAACCAGGAGTATATCGAGCAGTGCTGTGCAATGTTCCTGCGAGCGTACTCGGCCAATTAAACTGTAGCCCACCCCCCACCCTCCGACCCCATGGGGTCGGAGGGTGGGGGCGGAGGGTGGTTGCTCGGATGGTTGCTCAGGGGGTAAGCATTAGTTCGCTGACAGCGTGTTCATTGATGGCCTGGTTACTGAACCACCAGTAATTGGGGGTTCCCGTGATCCAGTCTGGTAGCTGGTCCTTGAACTGGTCGTGGAACAGGCGATCAGTGGTACCACCGGGAATATGCGCTTCTATTTTGTCGGGGTCGGACAGGTCCGCCACCATGCGCATGGAGGCAAAGAAGGTCACCTCGTAGGGATCGTCGTATTTATACGCAGCGCGGTTGAGGGTCTCTCCGGAGCCGCTCATGGGATGGGTGCCACCGCCAAACCACTGGGCCATGGCATCGCCGCGCAATATCGGGTGACTGAAGGTGATGGTGTGAATATCGCCCCACTTCCAATTGCGGGGGTCCGCGCCCTGCGTGGGTGACAACTCGGCCAATGCATCGCCAGCCGCGAGGAGAAACAGGTCTTCGCGGGTTTCAATGGCGTCAGTACGCTGATCATCCAGCCACTCACTATTCTCTGCCAGGGTGATTGCGGCAATACGCTCGTGCCAGTAGTAGTAATCGTTCAGGTACTTGCCTGCCAACTTCTCACCGAGATCATCCTCCACCACCCTGCGGGCGTAATGCCGCAGCATGGACTGAAACACCAGCGGTGCCGCCTGCTCCTTGTCATCCACATAATTCCAGGACTGCAGCAGTTCACCCATAATGCGGGTGTCTTCATTGTCGACAATGGCAGCCGCCATCAGCGGTGCCAGTCGCACAGCGTACATGTTCTTTGCATCCAGCTGCAGTTGCCAGTGATCTTCAGTACCCCAGGTGGATTTGGCCGTCATCGCTTCCAGCAGCCGTCGATAGCGCCAGGAGTGGGCAAAAAAAGTCGAGTAGGTATGGGGGTAGTCCTCTGGCACGATACGGTGATTGGCACTGCCTACCCAGTCCTCGGCCGGGTTGAGAACGGTCGGCATCTCGTCACCGGGAATACGACCGTCCCAATTATCAACACCATCAGTGACCGGAAAGGGTGCCGCACCGTCGCCGCGCAGACGACGCGGTATATAGCCGGTACCCTTGCGGGCGATGTTGCCCTGGTAATCGGCCACCACGTAGGTCAGTGACACCGCCAGTTGCCCCGCTGCGGCCAACATCTGCCGGGTATTTTTCGCCAGCAGCATATCGCGCATGCCCATGCTGTCGCCGATGAATTCAGGTATCGCCCAGCGCAGTGATACAAGCTTGCCACTGGCCACACTCATACCGTGATCTGAAATTACCGGACCACGGCGAGTCTCTCGAATAGTGAGGGTCTCTTCGCGGAATCCGCCCTCGGCCTCACTATCCCTGATGCGCAGCACTTCTTCACGCACCACAAAAGGAATGGAAGCCTCTCCTTCCAGATAATTGTCGGGATTGGCAGGGTCCACGGTCTCAACATAGAGGTCCACCACATCGCCATAGCCGTTGGTCACACCCCAGGCGAAATGATTGGTGCGGCCAATCCCGATGCCGGGCACGCCAGGTGTACCGCCGCCAACAACCCTGAACTCCGGTGTTATCAAACCCATGGGGTGCCAGAAGCCAGGCAGGCGCCGCGCATCGATATGGGGATCACTGGCAACAATCGGTGCACCGCCGCGGGACCTGGTACTCCCGGTGATCCAGGCGTTACTGCCATTACCATCCGCCGGTGACAGTTCGACATCGGCTTGCAATTCCAGGTCTGCCAGCAGGTAGCGATAGTCAGAGGCTGTGTAGGAGCCCTCTGCTGAATCCGGATTGACGGTAATCTGGGAGAGTTTCGCAGCCTGCGCCGCACCGAGATGATCGATCAGGGCCTGACTCAATAACTCTTCCCGCCAGTTGGTGGTGCTACCCCAGATATTGAAAAACTGCACTGCCAGTACGTCTTCCAGTGTCCACGGCTGCGCGTTTGACACCAGGCGGGGCAACTCGCCCTCACGCTCGGCAAGATAGGCATTTACTCCCTCCGCGTAGGCCTCATGCCAGGCTCGCTCAACAGCATTGAGCATGCCCGCCTGCCGGCGCGCCAGGGCGGGAATATTCCACACCCGCACCTGGGTATCCAGGGCAACGCCGGCCTCACCCACCATTTCTGCAAGGCGACCCCAGCCCAGCTTGCGCATCATTTCCATCTGGAAAAGGCGATCCTGTGCGGCCACAAAGCCCTGACCGCGGATCGCGTCGATGGGGGTTTCTGCGAAGATAAAGGGCATGCCTTTCTCATCGCGCACTACCCGCACCGGTGCCGACAACCCTTTCAGGGTCGCCGTACCCCCGGGGTCATAGCTATCCAGGTATGGGGCGTAGAGAATTCCGCCGACAAGCAGCACAGCGACGAATAATAGTCCAAATCGAAGTATTTTTAACATGGCGGGCAATTTAGCCCTGTTCTGGCCTGAGAACAAGCCTGTTTACCGGTGCACGCTGGCTGAAGTGCCCACAGGCTGGTTATCCATACTGTGCAGGCGGGCGCCCGCAGGGAGACTGCGGGGAATAGCGCTCATCAGCCCCGGAATCGCCCCTGTACCGCTGCCCGCCGCTCCCGAATCTGCACTTTGCGCTGCTCGGGGGTAAACTCGGCGACATCAGCCGGCAGCGCATCGCGGATACGCTCAAAATCCACCAGCGTCGCGGTAGGCTGCAAATCCTCAGGCAAGTCTTCAGCAAGCCCCTGCCAACGCAGCATAATCAGACCGCGCGGATGCCCCTCCGTATCCAGCCAGTTTTGAATGCCCGGGTCCCGGTGCGAGATCACCGCGTAACAGCGACCATCTTCACTACATTCCATCTGGTCCAGGGTCAGGCTGGAACTGTGGGTCTCGTAATCGAGGCTGACAAACCAGAGATTACCCAGTTCGATACCCTGGTAATCCGCAGCGCTGGGCGCGGTGCTGAGGATAATGGCCTGGTCGTTGTCCAACTGCCAACTGCCAAAGGCGGAATGCTGCCCCACCAGGCCGCCCTGACTGGGCTGCGCAGATGAGATGCTATTGCGTGGCATAAGCGTCCAAATCCGCTGCGCATATTGCAGCCAGGTGGCGTTGCGATCAAACAATGAGACAGCGGTATTTCGAAGGCCCTGGGCCATGCGACCCGGCGTCAATTGCAGACCGTGCGCTCCCTCCCCGCCAATTTTCTCGATGCGCAGCACAGCGTCCCGCTCGCTGCTCCAGTCACTGTGGGTAAAACGTGCCAGCAGGGTCTCTGCACCCTCCCCGTTGGGTAGCCAGTTAACACCCGCACCGGGGTTTTCCCGGCTGACTATCACCTCGAAATTACCGTCATCATCCAGAACCAGTTCATGGCCGTAGAGCACACTGACATTGGTGCTGCTGCCCGCGCCACGGACACCCGGTTGCCCCACTACCAGCTGGAAAATCAGGTGGGTGGTCGAGCCACGATTACCGATGATTCGGTATTCCGCATCGTCACGGATCAGCGCGATATAATAATTGTTGTCCGGATTATCCAGGCCACTCTTGCTGGTCCAATCCACCGCCGTCATAAAGCGCGGGTAGTCGTGCTGCATCAGCGCACCGGCTTTAATGGAGCCAACCAGTGAATACAGCAGACCCCGGTAGGCCTCCGCCCGCTGCTGGTCATCCTCGAAGAATGGAGAGTTTCGAAACAACGCCAGCGTTTCCTGCTGAGCGCGCAGAAAATCATCCCAGGCCTGGTCCAGAGGGGCGTCACCGGCGATCTCACCCAGCTCAAAATTGGGCGCGGGTGTGGTAAGTCGGCCGACAAAAAAACCGACACTCACCAGTAAACCGGCAACAGTGGCAAGAAAGAGTTTGCGCATCAAAGCTTCCCCAGTAAAGTGACCGTCATATTAATCGAGTACGCGCTGCCAGTAACCCACATCAACCCAGCGATCGAATTTGCGACCTACGTCTGCCAGGTGAGCCACTTTGCAGAAGCCCAGTTTTTCATGCAGGCCGATACTGGCTTCATTGGGCTGGGCAATTCCCTCCAGCACACAATGCACACCCAGCAATTTCAGTTGCTCCAGCAGGGCTGAGTACAGCGCGACACCATGCCCTGCTCCGGTGAGTTCCGGGGCCAGGTAAATAGTCGACTCGACCGAGTGCTGGTACGCAGCGCGGCTCTTCCAACGCACGGCACAGGCATAGCCGATCACGACTCCCTCTTCTTCCAACACCAGCCAGGGCAGGTCCAGGTCCAGTACCTCATCTACCCGATGGCCCATCTCCGCTCCATCAATGGGATCTGCCTCAAAGGTCGTCACCGTATTCTCGACATAGTAGTTATAGAGCGCAGCCAGGGGCTCCGCATCCTGTGGCGCCGCTGGTCGTATCACGCGATGCTCCCCCGGTCGGCGAACGCCATGGGTCGCAGCAGCAGGTCATTGGCAGGTAAGGTAGGCTGGGCTGGCATGATATGGGCTATCCTACTAGGGAGCCTCTGAACAAGTATAGGCAAAAAGGACACACAGACGGTGCAGGACTGGAGACAAACATGACACCGAGCACCCGGATTCGCGGTTTCATTCCCTTCATCATCATCGTGGCCTTGCAGGCCGCGGTTGTGCTGGGGCATTCGACGGTTATCTTTGCCG
>JAPUKZ010000495.1 GCA_027295405.1 Gammaproteobacteria bacterium | reverse complement strand
AAGGGGCCGCAGGATTCGCGTCCGTTCTATACCCTCGAGTGTTAGCGCAAAAATCCATCGGGTCCCCGGTTGGCAGATGCTACTGAAGCCGACATTGAAGCAATCAAGGCACTTCTGTTGGAACACAAGGTAATCTTCTTTCCGGGGCAGAGCATAACGCCGGGGGAACATATTACCTCTGGTCGATACTTCGGCCACCTTGAGGGGCATCCCAATCTTTCCAGTGAATCGGACACACCGCCTGAGATATTCGAACTTCGAGCGACGTCTGGCGGAGTCGCGGATGAGTGGCATACCGACCTGACCTTCCAGGCTGTCCCCGGTAACCAGCGAGGCGGCCGGGCTGGCCAGGAAAACAACGGCAGCGGCAACTTCTTCAACCTGGCCCAGGCGCTCCAGCGGAATACTGGACAGCACATCATTTCGAAATTCGGGGTCGTCGAGCATGGGGCGGGTTAAGGGTGTCTCTATGAAAGTCGGCGCCACTGAATTTACCCGCACGCCGTGGGGCGCCAGTTCCACCGCCATCGCTTTGGTCAGGCCTTCGATAGCGTGCTTGGTCATGCAGTAGACCGTGCGTCTGGGCGCGCCCACGTGTCCCAGTCGGCGGTATCCCGCTGCTTCAAAGCCGGTGCCGGCGTGTCGAAGAAGATGCGCGAGCGGGTGATGACGTCGGTAAAGGAACTGGGATATACCCCCAACGCCATCGCCCGTGGCCTGATCACCCGCCGTTCCAATATGGTTGGCGTGATTGTCTCCAACCTCAATTATTATCCTGAGGTATTGTCCGAACTCAGCCGCCGCTTTACCGAGTGCGGGGTGGACGTGCTGCTGTTTATCCTGGATCATGAAAGCAATGTCGGTCGGGTGCTTGACCATGTCTGGCAGTATCAGGTAGACGGGGTGTTGGTCGCTGCCCATCTTGATGCCCAGGAAATCGCCCAGTTCGACCAGCGCAATGTGCCGCTGGTGTTTTACAACCGCTCTTACCAGGACATTCCGGTCAGTTCGGTGTGCTGTGACCAGGTAGAGGGTGAGCGTATGCTGGTCAACCTGTTGGCTGAAAACGGCGTACACAAGTCCTTTGCCGTAGTTAGTGGGCCGAAGGATTCGGTGGTGAGTATGCAGCGCACCCAGGGTGCAATTGATCGCCTCAGCAGTCTCGGCATTCGGGATGTGGTGCTGGCGGCGGGGGATTACAGTTACGAATCCGGGCGCCGGGCATTGCGGGAGGTCATCAAGCAAGCCGGCGGGGTACCGGACGCTATTGTTTGCGCCAATGACATGATGGCCATGGGTTGCATGGACGAGTTGCGCTACCACCTGAACCTGGATGTGTCGGGGGATGTATCGGTGGTGGGTTTTGACGGGGTAGGTGCTGCGGGTTGGTCCAGTTTTGATCTCGCTACCGTACAGCAACCGGTGGAGAGCATGGCGGAAGCGGCAGTATCCATGCTGCTGGAGCGCGTTGCTAACCATACCCTGCCGCCAGAAAAGCGCACCTTTTCCGGTGTGTTACGCAAGGGCAGTACGGTGCGCAGCCAGGCTTTTTTCGATGACACACAGTGAACGGAGAATTCTCACCACCCATGTGGGTAGCCTGCCCCGTTCGATTTTTGTTACAACTGGACTCCCCTGATCTGGGTCTGGGTCGCCACACGATGTTCAAGGACACGCCCGAGGAAGAGTACCAGCGGCTGGTGGCCCAGCGGATTTTACGTTTTGCCGATATTGTCGGCCGCGAGCGGGTGATTGCCGGTAGCGACTGCGGTTTCTCGACCTTTGTCGGGTTCGGTGCGGTGGACGAGAATAGTGTTTATGCCAGGTTGGGTGCCATGGCCGAGGGCGCGGCCATAGCTACTGATGAATTGTGGGGTGCCAGCTGATAACTTTGGGCGAAAATACCGGGATTTTTTATATTTATCTTCCTTGAAAGGAAAAGACTTCGAAAACAATAATGAGTCTGGATGGGCACAGCTTTGCCCGATAGCTTGTTTGGGAGAGGCTTATGCCCGTCAGTATTTTTGATCTGTTCAAGGTGGGGATCGGCCCTTCCAGTTCACACACGGTCGGCCCCATGAAGGCGGCCCGCGAGTTCGCCCTGGGTTTACAGTCAGCGGGGATGTTGGGCCGCTGTCGGCGCATCAAGGCGGAGTTATACGGTTCCCTGGGAGCGACCGGTGCAGGTCACGGCTCTCCCAAGGCGATTATCCTGGGCCTGGAGGGAGAAACACCGGAGACCGTGGAAGTCGCGTCTATTGCCGGCAGGGTAGCCGCCATCCGTGAAGGGGGGGTGCTGGCTTTGCTGGGCGAGCACACGGTGGATTTTTCCTACAGGTCCGACCTGGTGATGCACCGGGATGAGGCACTGCCCTATCATTCCAACGGCATGCGCTTCAGCGCTTATGACGAGGCGGGTGACACCCTGAGCAGCTGCGTGTTCTACTCGGTGGGTGGCGGGTTTGTGGTGAACGAAAGTGCCGCCGCCAAAGGCGATGTGTTGGTTGAGGATCCCACGGTGTTACCGCACCCGTTCGGCTCCGGCGCGGAACTGTTGCAGCAGTGTGAAGACACCGGGCTTTCCATCAGTGCCCTGATGTTGGCCAATGAACAGGCCTGGCACAGCGAGGCGGACATCAAGGAACGACTGCTGGAGCTGTGGCGGGTAATGAATGCCAGTATTGAACAGGGCTGTCGCACCGAGGGCATCCTGCCCGGGGGCCTGAAAGTAAAGCGCCGGGCGGCGCAGTTGTATCGTCAGCTCAAAGGGCAGGCGGGTTCCGCCAGTGAGGATCCACTCAATGTGATGGACTGGGTGTCGCTGTATGCGCTGGCCGTGAATGAGGAAAATGCCGCGGGGGGCCGTATCGTTACCGCACCCACCAACGGTGCCGCTGGCATTATTCCGGCGGTGCTGCGTTACTACCTGGATTTCTATCGCGGGGCCTGCGAAGACGATGTGCATCGCTTCCTGCTCACCGCTGCCGCCATCGGCATACTCTATAAAATGAACGCCTCTATCTCGGGTGCCGAGGTCGGGTGCCAGGGCGAGGTGGGTTCCGCCTGTTCCATGGCGGCAGGGGCGCTGGCGGATACCATGGGCGGCACCCCCGCGCAGGTGGAGAACGCAGCGGAAATAGGCATGGAGCACAATCTCGGCCTGACCTGCGACCCCATCGGCGGTCTGGTGCAGGTCCCCTGCATAGAACGCAATGCCATGGCAGCGGTAAAGGCCATCAGTGCGGCGCGCATGGCCTTGCGCGGTGACGGTCAGCATTATGTCTCCTTGGATCAGGTCATCAAGACCATGCGCGATACGGGTAGAGACATGCAGGACAAATACAAGGAAACCGCTCGCGGTGGGCTGGCGGTTAATGTGTTGGCGGTGCCGGTCAGCATTATCGAGTGTTGAGGCCGGATTGATTTACGGGCATGTTTGAATTCTCCTATCTGGTCGCTCTGCTGGCCACCGTCACCTTTTCGATTACCGGGGTGCTGGCGGCGCGCACGGTGCGCATCGACCTGTTCGGGGTGGTGGTGGTGGGCGTGGTCACCGCGGTGGGCGGCGGCACCCTACGCGACATTATTCTGGATGTGCCGGTGTTCTGGATAGAGGACGCCAGCTACGTGGTGGCGGCGGTGATCGCTGCTGTTGCTACCTTTGTGCTTAAGGATCTGATTAGCCGGCGCTACCAGTTGTTACTTTACCTGGATGCCCTGGGTGTCGCATTGTTCGCTTCTTCGGCCATCATAAAAACCCTGTCGCTGGGGTTGGAAAATACCCACGCCGCGGTGATGGGGGTGATTACGGGTATTGGTGGGGGGCTGATCCGGGATTTGTTGACCGGCAGGCCGACCCTGATCATGTCGCGGGACCTGTACGCCTCGCCGATATTATTGGGGGTCAGTGTGCAGTTGCTAGTACTTGCCCACACCGGTATGAGTGCATCGCTTGCCATGCTGCTGGGCGGTGCGGTGATCTTCCTCAGCCGCTGCGCCGCTATCCATTGGCATTTGCAGATGCCGGACCAGTTGACGCTTGATTCCCGTGATAGTGGACATTAACTGTCCCGGAGGGGCCTGGTAGCAGTCACGCTGTGTTCACCGGTACCGTCTCAGCGGAAACGGCCATCCAGTACGGCAAGTAGCGGTCAGGAAGATGGGAAATATGGTAACCAGCCCGGTCAACATGTGCTTACTGAAGAACTTCATAGGGAGTGCCCTCGGTGTGCACCAAGGCAGGCTTCCCAGCCGCCTTGCTCAAAAGTCGATGTATTGCAGGGCAGGGCGATCGGGACATAGGGTTGCGTGCTCTCGCTGACAGCCGTACCGTCCAGGGCCGCGGCAATTTCGCTGACCCGGGGGTTTTCCCGAAAGACATGGCGGAAACTGATCTGCCCATCCAAGAACGGTCCCCAGTCCATCCAGGTGGCCTGCTCCGCCGCCAGGTTCCCGGGGCGGTTTTCCTGATCCGAGATGACCAGCGTGTAGTAGCCGTCATCCCCCACCTTCAGTTCTGTATCCAGCATGCAGTCAATGGCGTTGCCGGCCCAAATATTGTAGTTGCACAGAGTGTACAGGCGTACATCGTAGCCGGGTGTGCTGACGGGCTCTCCCGACCGGGTGTTGGGTGCCGTGAGATATTTTGCTCGCAGCACAAAAATATTGCCGAAGCGACGACTGTAGACCGTACTTAGATATTGCACGTCGGCATTGGCCAAAGTATCCGAGGGTGCGTCGAAATTTGAGGAGCTGCTCCACACCGGCGTGCGTCGGGCGCGGTGGTCGGCGATCGGTAATTCGGGGAACTTCAGGTCAGTTTTCAGTAGCGGCCTGCCCTCGGCGTAGAGATCGCACTCCTCGAAATGCTGGCTGACACTACCATCCGCAGCGTAGATGGTGACCGCGGGCAGAGGTACACCGCCCGAATTGGGGCCATCGCCGATGTCCGAGGCATACAGGCGCAACATGTTGAACAGGTAGCGATTGCTGCTCTCACCGTCTTTCTTTACGCCCACGTAACTGGTGTTGGATTCCGGCGCGTCCGGGGCGGCCGTGAACACCAGTTTGGCGGTGTAGTAATTCTTGCTGCCCGGGGCCGGCACTTCACGGAACGGGTTAACACTGCCCGGGTCCGGATCCAGGTCCACATCGCGCAGGGTTTTGAGGTTGTTGAGATCAAAATCATTGGGATGGTAGGCGAAATAACGTGCACGCGGGTACTGGCCGTGTAGTTCCACCCAGCCCCCGGGCTCCACCGCGAAAGCATCACCCAGCGCCAGTCCCACCCGGCTCATCATGAAATCGTTGGCGAAGTAATTGGCGCCGGAAATGTCCGGCAGGTTGGGAAAGTTGTTGAAAGTCAGTGGGCTGCCGATGCGCGGCCATCCGGGACAAATGTCCTGGGCGCTGGGCCGGTCCGCTTCCACATAACTGCCATCGCCGATGCGCAGGCCGCAGGCATCGGCAATGTAATCGCCGATCCGTCCCTCGGCACCGGCCAGGCTGGGGTCGCTGAGTTCCCTGAAGGTTTGCAGCATGGGGTTGTCGCCGCTCACCGCGCCAGCCCAACTGGCGAAGATGGCGTGAAACTGGCGTAAATCACCCTCGATCACCGCGGGAGCAACGTCCAACAGTGTCCGCAGAACTTTGGCGTGGCCCGCAAGCTCAGGCAGGCTGTCGGTATTCATACCGCCACTATTGACGCGTTCCAGGGTGTCACAGAACAGTTGTGCCTGCTCCTCGGGCGTGCCGGAACTACCGCATCCAGCCACCGCGACAAGCAGGAATGTACAGATCAAGACTCGAATCATGGAGTTTCTCCCCTCTGCTGGACAGCTTAGAAGACCTGGTCTATTTTTTTGCTAAACTTATAAAGCCTTTATAAAAATAGAAAATCTGTCTAAAAGATCCTCCCGTGAGTTTACGGGAACAGGGCAAGGAACGGCGCCGCCAGCGCATCCTCGAACTTCACCTATCACTGCACCCAGGAGAAAACCCATGAGCGCCATCCTGTTTGAAAAACGCGGCCAACAGGCCTGGATCACCCTCAACCGCCCGGACCAGAAAAACCTGATGAACGGCGATATGTTTGTGCAGCTGGCGGACGCCTGGGACGAGGTGCGCGCGGATGACAACATTCGCGTCGCGGTGTTGACCGGTGCGGGGGAGGTGGATTTCTGCTGTGGCGGTGACCTGGGTGGCCTGATTCCCCTCTGGACCGGCGCCAAACAACCGGAGAATGAGATTGAACAGCGCTTGGTGGACGACCCCATGATTCCGGACAAGGTCATGCTCAAGGGAGATCCTCTGTACAAACCGGTGGTGGCGGCAATCAATGGCCGCGCCCTGGGAGGCGGTACCGAACTGCTGCAGGCCACAGATATTCGCATCGCCGCGGAACACGCCGAGTTTGCCCTGCCGGAACCGAAGGCGGGTGTGGTGCCGGGGGCCGGCTCCATGGTCCGACTGACCCGGCAGTTGCCCTATGCCCATGCCATGAGAATCCTGTTGGGGGGGGAGCCTGTTAGCGCGGCAGAAGCGCTGGCCATGGGCCTGATTTCTGAAGTAGTACCGCTGGCCAAATTGCAGGAAAGGGCGCAGCAATTCGCGGACAACATCTGCAAGCAGGCACCGCTGGCCCTGCAGGCCATCAAGCGCACTGCACTGGATACCCACACCCTGCCCTGGGCGGAGGCCTTCCAGTTCGAGATGGAGCAGGCGGGCAGGGTGATGATGAGCAAGGATGCACGGGAGGGGCCGCGCGCCTTCAAGGAAAAGCGCGTCCCTGATTTCAAAGGTGAATAGGTTCCCAGGCGCCGGGACTAATTAGTTGCGCCCTCGTCGTCCCGGGGTGCGCCTGCTCTAATTACCACGGTGCCGGCGAGCTTGTCGTGCCAGCCCTGCTTGCGCTTGTCCAAACCCACCCAGATGATGCCCAGCATCAGCGGTAGCATTGACACGTAATACCCCAGGTAGCGCCCTATCAACTGGCCAGTGGAAGGTTTGCCGCCGGTTTTGGCGTCGACGATGCGGAGCTTGAGCATCATTTTTCCCGGGGTCGCAGAGCGGTAGATCCAGAACAGGATAACCGCCGCTGCGGGCAGGATGTAATTCAACATGAAGTGCCAGAAGCTGAGGGTCGCGGGCGGATTCAGCCAGTAACCGCTGCCGTAGATGCTCGTAAGCAGCGGGCCGATGACAATGATGAGCAGGATGGAGTCGATAATTGCAGCCCCGGTTCTGATCCAGAACCCGGCGTAGGTCACGTTATCCATACGCAGCTTCCCATGGGCTGTTCGAAGAATGACTTCTTACCGTCCCATGTTTTCGCGGCGCCCGCAAGCAGTGGCTGGAAACCGCGAATGTCCGCGCAGTCCTGGTACGACTCAAGCAATTGTCCAAAAGGGGA
>JAPUKZ010000494.1 GCA_027295405.1 Gammaproteobacteria bacterium | reverse complement strand
GATCGCGGCTAAAGAATCATTCTTCGGCAAACGCATTGCCCACGGCTACTTCATAATCTCCGCCGCTGCGGGCATGTTTGTTGATCCGGCTCCCGGGCCGGTTATCGCCAATTACGGCCTGGAAAACCTGCGTTTTATCGAACCGGTTGCTCCCGGCGACACCAGCGGTGTCAAATTGACGGTCAAGCAGAAGATCAAGAAGGCAGCCCGTGGCGACGAGCAGCCTAACGGCGTGGTGGTTTGGGCCATTGAAGTCACCAACCAGGACGCCAAGCTGGTTGCCGTCTACGACATCATGACCCTGGTTGCGCGCCGTGAGGCCTGAAACCAAAAGCGCCACAAGCCCAGAGTGCGCCGCGAGCCCAGAGTGCGCCGCGAGCCCATAGATAGCAGAAGGAGAACCCCAATGAGTTACGACCATATCGAATTCGAAGTCAGTAAAGGCGTCGCCATTCTCAAGCTGAATCGCCCGGACTCCCTCAACAGCTTTACGGCTGATATGCACGCCGAGGTTCGCGAGGTGCTGGAACAAGCTGCGGCTGACCCGGCAGTTCGCGCCGTGCTGATAACCGGCAACGGACGCGGCTTTTGCGCAGGGCAGGATCTCAATGATCGCGCCGTGGCACCCGGCGCTGAAATGCCCGACCTGGGTAATTCCGTGGGCAACTATTACAACCCACTGGTCCGCCTGATAACCAGCATGGAAAAACCGGTTATTTGCGCAGTAAACGGGGTGGCTGCCGGGGCCGGCGCTAATATCGCCTTCGCCTGCGACATAGTCATTGCGGCACGCTCCGCCAGCTTTATCGAGTCTTTCTGCAAACTCGGGCTGATTCCCGATTCCGGCGGCACCTGGATCCTGCCACGATTGGTTGGCATGGCGCGGGCCAAGGGCCTGGCCATGCTCGGTCCGAAGATCAAGGCCGAACAGGCGGAAGCCTGGGGCATGATCTGGCAGTGTGTGGACGACGAGGAACTGATGCCCACCGCACTGGGCCTGGCCGAGGAAATGGCCACCCAACCGACCCGTGGCTACGCCTTTACCAAACAGGCATTTGCCGCATCGGCAGCCAACACCCTTGATGAACAACTGGAACTGGAAAAGGAACTGATGCGAGCCGCAGGCAAGACCTATGACTACAAGGAAGGGGTCAGCGCTTTTCTGGAGAAACGCAGCCCCGAATACCGGGGGGAATGAACCATATGAATCCGCAGGAATTGGCCACCGCCTGTGCAGACAGCATGTACAGCAATGATCGTGCCTCGCAGGGTCTGGGTATGGTCATTGAGACGGTCGGCCCCGGTGTTTCCAGAATGAGTATGCCGGTGCGTGAGGACATGCTGAACGGGCATGATGTCTGTCACGGCGGCTTTATTTTTGCACTCGCCGACAGCTGTTTTGCCTTCGCCTGTAATAGCCATAACAACAATACCCTGGCTGCCGGGGCGCGCATTGAATTCCTGGCACCGGCCAAACAGGGCGACACCCTTGCAGCCGCCGCCAGCGAAGTCGCGCTGGGCGGTCGCACCGGCATCTATGATGTGGTCGTCAGCAATCAGCACGGTGAACGAGTTGCCTTGTTTCGTGGCAATTCTCATCGTATCAAGGGAAATCTGGTAAATACTGCCACAGGAGAGACAGAACAATGACTGACGCATTCATCTGCGACGCCGTGCGCACCCCCATCGGTCGCTACGGCGGCGCACTCGCCAGCGTACGTACCGACGATCTCGGCGCCCTGCCCCTCAGGGCTTTGCAGGAACGAAATCCGGATGTGAAATGGAATTCGGTTGACGACCTGTATTACGGCTGTGCCAACCAGGCCGGTGAGGATAACCGCAATGTGGGCAGGATGAGCGCCCTGCTCGCAGGATTGCCGGCGGCGGTACCCGCGGCAACGATTAATCGTCTGTGCGGCTCCGGGCTGGATGCGGTAGGCACCGCAGCGCGCAGCATCCGCGCCGGCGATGCGGAGTTGGTCATCGCCGGTGGTGTGGAATCCATGTCCCGCGCGCCCTATGTCGTGAGCAAAGCCAGTACGGCGTTCAGCCGCGACACACAAATGTACGATACGACCATGGGCTGGCGCTTTGTTAACAAACTCATGCAAAAGCAGTACGGCACCGATTCCATGCCGGAAACTGCAGAAAACCTGGCCGAGCAGTTTGCTATCAGTCGCAGCGACCAGGATGCCTTTGCCCTGCGCAGCCAGCAACGCACCGCCGCGGCACAGGCGGCGGGGAGATTCGACGAGGAATTGATCCCGGTGTCCATCGAAAGGCGCAAGCAGGAAGCATTGCTCTTCGATACCGATGAGCACCCGCGCGCGTCCACCACCGCCGAGGCTTTGGCAAATTTGGGCACGCCTTTCCGCGCAGGCGGCACGGTGACGGCAGGCAATGCTTCCGGCACCAATGATGGCGCTTGCGCCCTGCTACTGGCTTCAGCAGCGGCTGCCGAACAGCACGGACTGCAACCGAAGGCGCGGGTGCTGGCGATGGCCTGCAGCGGCCTGGAACCGCGCATCATGGGTTTCGGCCCAGTGGAAGCCACCCACAAAGTACTGCGTCGCGCCGGCTTGCAGCTCGCCGATATGGACGTTATTGAACTGAACGAAGCGTTTGCCGCCCAGTCCCTGGCGGTATTGCGTGCCCTGGAACTGGCGGATGATGCAGAACACGTAAACCCCAACGGTGGTGCGATTGCACTGGGCCACCCACTGGGAATGAGCGGAGCGCGACTGGCGACTACCGCCACTTACGAATTACATCGCCGGGAAGGGCGCTACGCCCTGTGTACCATGTGCATCGGAGTTGGCCAGGGTATTGCCCTGGTGCTTGAGCGCGTTTAGCGCCTATAAAAGACGGGAGCAAAAGCAATGACTGACAATCTCTCTGATCAGCAGCTGGAACAACGTGAAACAGAGTTCCAGCAACGCATTGATGCGGAAGAAAAAATTGAACCCAAGGACTGGATGCCGGAGAAATACCGACAAAACCTGATCCGGCAAATGTCCCAGCACGCCCACTCGGAAGTGATCGGTATGCAGCCGGAGGGCAACTGGATTACCCGTGCGCCAACACTGCATCGCAAGGCCATACTGCTGGCCAAGGTCCAGGATGAAGGCGGTCACGGCTTGTACCTTTACAGCGCTGCCGAAACCCTGGGCATCAGCCGCGAGGAGTTGATAGCGTCCCTGCATTCCGGCAGCGCCAAGTACGCCTCTATCTTCAATTACCCAACCCTGAGCTGGGCAGATATCGGCGCTATCGGCTGGCTGGTGGACGGGGCCGCCATCTGCAACCAGGTCTCCCTGCAGCGCACCTCTTACGGGCCCTACTCCCGCGGCATGGTGCGTATCTGCAAGGAAGAGAGCTTCCACCAGCGCCAGGGCTATCACATCATGATGACCCTGGCCCGGGGCAGCGCTGAGCAGAAAGAGATGGCGCAGGATGCGCTAAACCGCTTCTGGTGGCCATCGCTGATGATGTTCGGTCCCCACGACGCCGACTCGGTGCACTCGGCACAGAGCATGAAGTGGAAGATCAAGCGCCAGAGCAATGACGAATTGCGGCAGAAGTTTGTGGACCAGTCCGTGAAACAGGCGGAAGTCATCGAGCTGGAATTACCGGACCCGGATCTCAAATGGAACGAAGAGCGGGGACACTACGATTTCGGCGAAATTGACTGGGAGGAATTCAAACGCTCCATGACCGGTGGCGGGCCCTGCAGCCGCCAGCGACTGGCGCACAACATTCAGGCTCACGATGATGGCGCCTGGGTGCGCGAGGCCATGCGCGCCTATGAGAGCAAAAAACGCGAAGCCAAAGACCAGGCCGTCGCCTGAGCCAAAGGAGATCAAAGCATGAGCGAACATATGCAACTTTTCGAGGTATTCATCCGTTCCCGGCGCGGCCTGGATCACAAGCACGTGGGCAGCCTGCATGCAGAGGCGCACGCGCAAGCACTGGAATACGCACGCGATGTCTACACCCGGCGCAGCGAGGGAGTCAGTATCTGGGTAGTGAAATCCGCAGACATTGTCGCCTCACAGGAAGCGGATTGTGAAAGTTTCTACGATCCGCTGGACGATAAGCCCTACCGCCACGCGACTCACTACCAGCTTCCGGAAGAAGTTGACAGCATGTAGCCGGGGAATGACCATGAGCACTGACAATCCTGTTTCACAATACGCCGTTCGTCTCGCTGACGACGCTTTGATTCTGGGCCACCGCCTGTCGGAGTGGTGCAGCCGCGGGCCCTTTCTTGAGGAAGACCTGGCCCTGTCCAATGTCGCACTGGATTACATAGGCCGCGCGCGAATGTTCTATGGCTATGCCGCCGAACTGAGCGGCGATGACCGCAGCGAAGACGACTTCGCCTTTCTTCGCGACTGCCGCGACTTTGGCAACCTGCTGATACACGAACTTCCCCGCGGCGACTTTGCTTTTACCATGGCGCGTCAGTACCTGGTTGATGTGCACAGTGTGGCGTTCATGACCGACTTACAATCTTCCACCGATGCCACCCTGGCCGCTATTGCCGGCAAAGCCGTCAAGGAGTCCAACTACCACCTGCGGCGCAGCCGCGACTGGATGCTGCGACTTGGGGGTGGCACTGAAGAGAGCCACCGGCGCTTACAGCATGCAGTTGATGAACTGTGGGGATTTACCCCGGAAATGTTCGAAATGGACGAGCTGGAAAAATCACTCGCCGGTCAGGGCGTCGCCGTCGATGTCAGCCGGCTTCAGCCCGCCTGGGATACCGAGGTGCGTGCCACGCTGGCGGCGGCGAACATGTCCATACCGGAAGAGGACTGGCAGGTCAGTGGCGGCCGCCAGGGCAAGCACACCGAGTGGCTGGGGCACTTGCTCAGTGATTTGCAATTCATGCAGCGCGCCTATCCCGGGCTGGAGTGGTAAACCCGCTATGAGTGCTGCCATGCGCATTCCACTACAGCCTGTAGAGCAGCTGGAACGGGAACAGAGGCGCAGAAATTCTGAGGTACCAGAACTCTGGACGACGCTGGATCGGGTGATGGACCCGGAGCTACCGGTCATCAGCATCTGGGAGCTCGGCGTCCTGCAGAACGTGGAACTGCGTGGGCAGACCGTGGTGGTGACCATCACCCCAACCTATTCCGGCTGCCCCGCCATGCACACCATAGCCGAGGATATCCAGGCTGCACTGGAACAGGCCGGCTATCCTCACCGTGAGGTCATCACCCAGTTGGCACCCGCCTGGACCAGCAACTGGATCGGGCCTGCCGCACAAGAGAAATTGCGTCAGTATGGTATTGCACCGCCGCAAAATGCAGACAGCGGCGGCGTCATCAGTTGCCCCCACTGTGGCAGTGAGCAGGTGCAGGCCATCAGTGAGTTCGGCTCAACCGCCTGCAAAGCCCTGTATAAGTGCAGGGATTGCGCTGAACCTTTCGATTACTTCAAATCATTCTAGGAAACCCATATAGGAAAAAAGAATGGCAGACATGCGATTTCAAGCACTGAGTGTTGCAGCGGTACAGGCCGAGACCGACCGCGCAATAAAAGTCAGTTTTCGGGTACCGGATGAACTGCGCGGTGAATTCAGCTACCAGCAGGGACAGTACCTGACCCTGGAATCAGATATCGATGGAGAATCAATACGGCGCTCCTACTCTATCTGTTCAGGTGTCAATGATGAGCTTATGCAGATCGCGATTAAACGGGTAGAAGATGGCGTGTTTTCCAATTACGCCAACGACACCATCAAATCCGGCGACGAACTCAGGGTACTGCCGCCCCAGGGCAGTTTTTTTACGCCACTGGACGCCGCCGCGCAGAGAAACTACCTGTTCATTGCCTCCGGCGCCGGGATCACGCCGGTGGTGTCCAATATCAAAACCATTCTGGAGGAAGAGCCGCAGAGCAAGGTCACGCTGCTGTACGGCAACCAGCGCACGGCCAGCATCATGTTTCGCGATACCCTGAGCTTTCTCAAGAACCGCTACCTGAGCCGCTTCCACTGGGTCAATATCCTGAGTCGTGAGGACCAGGGCTGTGATGTTCTCAACGGCAGGTTGAACAACCGCAAGGGAGCCGAACTGAACCAGCAGCTGATCAACCTGGACAGTTTTGACGAGTACTTTATTTGTGGCCCTGAATCCATGATTTCAGAAGTGTCTCGTGGCCTCCGCGGTGTCGGCGTCAAGGAGGAACATGTCCACTACGAGTTGTTTGCCGCCTCGGCGGAAGATGCCCGCGCCGTGGTCGAGAAGCACCATGCCCGCGCACGAGAATACGGGGGCAAAGTCAGCCAGGTTACCATCATCATGGATGGCCGTGCCAGCCAGCTGGAGATGACGGCCGATGGGGAAAATGTGCTGGATGCGGGAATAAACCAGGGCATCGATCTCCCCTACTCCTGCAAGGGTGGGGTATGCTCCACCTGCAAGGCACGGCTACTGGAAGGCCAGGTCGATATGGATATCACCCACGCCCTGGAGGAGGGAGAGATTGAAGCCGGTTTTATCCTGACCTGCCAGGCGCACCCGATCAGCGATAAAGTGGTGGTGGACTACGACCAGAAGTAACCCGGCGTTTTTCAGCTAAGTGTTAACAAGCATTTTCAGCAACAAGTTGCATACAAAAGGAGCTCAGCATGTACTGCCTCACTGTCAGCTACCCGAAAGGCGAAGATACCACCTTTGATCACGAGTACTACCGCGACACCCACATACCCCTGTGTCAGCGTTTGTTCGGCGAACACGGCCTGCGCGGCACCGTACTGCGCACCGCAGAGGGAAAGGCGCCCGGTAGCGATGACCTGAACCATGCAACCATCGATCTTATTTTTGACAGTTCCGAAGGCCTACAGGCAGCCCTGGCTGCCGGTGGCAAGGAAGTCTCCGCGGATCTCGTCAATTACACCAATGCCAAACCGCGCATGAGTTTCTGCGAGATCACGGTGGATCTATAGCAGTCCTGAAGCAGGCCAGAGAGGGAACCCGTACCACACTGACTGCATGAAGCCAGAGTTCACACTCAACCGGTGGTTCGCCGGTGTGATTGCACTGGTGTTCCTGAGCGCCCTGGGTTCAGCCCCTCTGCTCGGCGCAGGCTGGTTCTGGGGAATCGGCAACAGCCCCGAAGGTGACTTGATGGTCACGTCCAACTTCCAGGTCGTGATGTGGCACCGAGATGAGCAGCGTCTGTTCGCAGGCACCTACCAACATCATCTGCAAATACACGGCGAGGATTTCCTTATTCGCCACAAAAGGGTAGAGTTGATCAATCCAGAAACGGCACACAAATCAATAATAATCTAGCTGTAGCGAGCATAACTTGAAGGCGAATTAGTCCATGACCAATAGCGATGTTTCGCCCGCAGCTCGCCTGCTGGAAAAAGCTGTCAACATCGAACCGCAGGAAATACGCGCCACCCTCACCTCTTTTGCCTTTGTATTCACGCTGATGGCCGCTTACTACATTCTGCGTCCGGTGCGCGATGCCATGGCCAGCGACTGGACTGATGCGGAAGTCAGTTGGTTGTGGACCTTCACCTTTTTCTTCAGCGCGATCGCGGTATCCCTTTATGGCGGCGCCGTCTCCAGGGTGCGATTTCAGCGTCTGGTGCCCTCTGTTTACGGTTTCTTTGCAACATCTTTCCTGCTGTTTTATTTCGGCACACAAGTCGCCGGCGATCGAGTTCTGGTGGATAAAGCCTTCTATGTCTGGATCAGCGTATTCAGCCTGTTCCACATTTCGGTATTCTGGAGCTTCATGGCCGACCTGTTCTCCAAGACTCAGGCACCCAGGCTGTTCGGCTTCATCGGCGCAGGCGCCAGCACCGGGGCGCTGGTGGGCCCCGCCATACCCGCCTTCTTTTCCGGCGCCATCGGCACAGATAACCTGATACTGATCGCAACACTGCTGTTGCTGGCAACCATCCCCATTATCGGCCTGTTGCAAAACCTGAAAACCAGTGACCTGCACAATGAGGGCGTGCATGTCAGTAGCAATGACCTGGAGTTTATCGGCGGCAATCCACTGTCCGGTTTTGTTGATTTTGTTAAAAACCCTTACCTGCTTGGCATCGGCCTGTTTATCTTGTTGTACACATCGATCAGTTCTTTTGTTTACTTTGAGCTAAAGAACCTGTTGGCAGACTACTCTCGAGCCGAGCGCTCGCAAATCTGGGCCAGCATGGATCTGGCCGTCAATTCCCTCACCTTGTTGATAGCGCTGTTTGTTACCGGCCGTATCGCCAGCCGCTATGGGCTGCCTCTCACGCTGGCTTCGGTTCCGGTATTGATTGTGGGCGGGTTACTACTGGTGGCCGCGGCACCCGTGGTCTCGGTGGTAGTGGGATTACAGATAGTGCGCCGGGCTGGCAACTATGCCATCACCCGACCCGGGCGGGAGATGCTGTTCACCGCGGTGGACCGGGAAACCCGGTTCAAGGCCAAGCCGGTCATAGACATTGTGGTGTATCGCGGCGGCGATATGTTAAATGCCTGGGCATTTACTGCACTGACCACGGGTTTGGGCCTAAGCCTGGCGGCCGTGGCCGTGGTGGGGGCAGCAATCGCGGCCCTGTGGGCAGGCGTGGGGATATACCTGGGCCGGCAGTTTGCTAACCCCGCTGAAGAGAGTTCGCAGTAGCAATAAATATTCAAGGGCTATTCGTTTTAAACGAGCATGAAACCGGCCAGATGGTTGCGATCATGGATGCAAAGTGGATAACCGGGCAACCCGCCTTTCTGGCTTGGTGTCTTGAGGTCGAATTCTTTAGCCTGGATTATCGGCGCAGCTTGCCTATTTGCCTACCAGACTGATCATCACTCCAGCTGCAACCGCCGAGCCGATAACCCCGGCGA
>JAPUKZ010000493.1 GCA_027295405.1 Gammaproteobacteria bacterium | reverse complement strand
AGCTACACTTGGAGGTTCTGGTGGGCGTTACCAGCATTCGCTTAAGTTCAGAGATCGAGGCACCGTTGGAAGAGCTGGCAGAGAAACTCGATCGGAGCAAGAATTACCTTATAAATCAAGCGATTAGAGAGTTTGTCGCAAGACAGACCATGGAGGACGCACGTTGGGCTGACACTCTTTTGGCCCTGCAGTCAGTGAAGGCAGGAAATACCATCGATGAAGAGGAGGTCACGCCTGGTTGCGGAGCTGGGGCAGAAAAAGTGAGAAGCAACCCCCTCAATCTTGAAGAGGAGATTACCGCCAGCCCGGCGCACCGGGCCCAGGCAACCCCGGCCGACCTGGACTCCCACGAACAATGGGATGACTACACCGACGCCTGGAATGATATGCTAGGCAGAACCAACAGCGTCTGTTCGCCCTGGTTGGTGATACCCGCTGACAACAAACACGCGGCAGGGGTATCCGTGCTGACCTGGTTAGTCATCATACTGGGCGAGCGGTTGCAACTATACGGGTAGAAGCTTGATCCGCAATTGGTGGACCGGGCGCGAACCCTGTTTCATGAGGAGATTCCCGATTAGCGCGGATTCTGGCCGCTTCGGTCCATGGATGTTCGGCTTGTTCTGGGTGACCGCACTGGGTTTGTTGACCCTGTATTTCAGCGGCGTGCTGGAGCAGCGGCACAACCCGAATCAGCGGCTTGAAAGCAGTGTCTCTGCCACTGGGCAGCAGCAGGTGGTGCTGGAACGCAACGCCTACGGCCACTATGTCGCCATGGGCAGCATCAATGGGCAGCCGGTGGAATTTCTGGTGGACACCGGGGCCACCTATCTGGGGATTCCCGCCGCAGTTGCACGCCGACTGCAGCTGAAAGAGGGCGCGGCTTCCTTCAGCCAGACCGCTGGGGGAGTGGTACGCACTTACCTGGTAAAATTGGACAACGTCAGCCTCGGTGGCATCCAGCGGCACGGGGTAACTGCTTCTGTCCTACCCGATATGCCGGGTGAGGGGGTTTTACTGGGCATGTCGTTTCTCAAAGACCTGGAAATTGTCCAGAGTGGCAATACCCTGACGCTGCGCTGGTAGCCCGCCCCACGCCACTTACCGCACGCCGCCAGCTTTCGAATGCAGGATTCGGCTATGATTCCCGAACCAGGTATGACCCAAAACAGGCATGACCCAAAAACAGGAGATGGGATGATAAACGCAGTTAGCGATTCAGATCGGGAACAGTTTTTCCAGGTCGAACTATCGGATATATTTGGCGTGAACAATAAGCGCGTATGGCGGGCCTGATAGTGAGCCGGCTGTGGCCAGCGCTGGCATTACTGGGATTTCTGTTCACCTCTGCCGGCGTCGGCGCGGGTCCAGCAGCCGAGCACCTGGCGGCGGCGGTGCGCTTTCCTACCGTGAGCCATCAGCACCCGGGAAAGCTCGATAGTGAGGCTTTTAACAGGCTGCATCGCTTCTTCAGGTCGACCTATCCGGAGACTTTTGCAAGGCTCAAGGTGGAGGTCGTCAACGGCTACAGCCTGCTGTTGGAGTGGCCCGGGCAGGATTCAGCCCTGGCGCCGGTATTGTTTACCGCGCATATGGATGTGGTGCCGGTTGAGCCGGGTACGGCGGGAGACTGGTCCCACCCCCCGTTTGCCGGGGTGATTGAGAATGGCGTGATATACGGCCGTGGTACCCTGGATGACAAGCTCGGCGTGATTTCCCTGCTGGAGGCAGTGGAGCGCCTGTTGCAGCAAGGGTTTGCACCCCAGCGCAGCCTGTTTTTTGGTTTCGGCCACGATGAGGAAATCGGCGGTGTCCAGGGTGCTGGCGCCATTGCGCAGCGGTTCAGGGAGCGCGGCCTGTACTTCAGCTGGATGCTGGACGAGGGCGGCTATATCATCAGCGACAACCCGCTGCTGCCTGAGCGGCAGGTGGCCCTGGTGGGCGTGGCCGAAAAACTCTATTTGACGCTGCTGCTGAAAACCCGCGGTGCGGGTGGTCATTCTTCCCGGCCGCCGCCAACGACCACCATCGGCAGGCTGGCCGCTGCCGTGGTGCGGGTGGAGAACAACCCGTTTCCGGCCAAGATTGTGCCGCCCATCGATACCATGTTGACGCGTTCGGCGCAGCATATGGAATTTCCGATGAGCTTTCTGTTCGGCAATCTGTGGCTGACGGAACCCCTGGTGGCCAGGATACTGGGCGATGACCAGGTCAGCAGTTCCTTTGTCCGGACGACCACGGCGGCCACCATGTTCAATGCTGGGGTGAAGGAAAACGTCATCCCGCAGGCGGCGGAAGCGCGTATCAATTTTCGGTTGCTACCAGGTGATACCCCGGAGATGGTGTTGGCGCATGTGACTCGGGTTGTCGATGACCCTGAAGTTGAAATTTCCGCGCTGCCCCGCGAGGGCGCGCGAGCACCGGTGGCGGCCATGGAGGGGGGAGGCTTCGAGGTGATCAGTCGCGCGACACGCTCGGTGTACCGGGACGTGGTGATGCTGCCCTATATGATGCCGGCCACTACCGACGTGCGTCACTACGTGGACCTGGCGGACAATCACTACCGGTTTCATGGCGCCCTGATCAGTATGGGGCAGGCCGAGCAGGTCCACGGCACCAACGAGCAATTGGCGGTGGAGAGTTTTGAACAAACTGTCGCTGTGGCGGTGGCGATACTGGAGGCTGCGGGCCAGCCCTGACGTCCATCTATCGCGTGGCCACGGCTGCTCCGGGTAATAGTCATCACGGTTGTCGGTGAGGTGATCGAAGGCGCTGTTGAACATGCGGATAATTTCCGCGGACTCGTTATTGACGATCTGGTCGCTGCGCTTGTCCCACAGCACCGGCACGGTAACCCGGCCGCTCTAGCCCGGCTGGCTGCGGCTGTAGAGTTGGTGGTGCAGCTCAACTCCATTGACGGGATCGCCGCTGCTGCCTTCCGCGCGATTATAAGTCCAGCGTTGCTCTGCGCCCAGCCAGCCCGAATCTGTTTGCTCTTTCAGGGCGGAGTCCCGGACCACGATTTGCCGATGTTGGGACAGATCGCGCAGATTGAGGGGGCGACCCAGCTGTTGCAGGGCATGGTTCGGGTGGCTGACCGCGAGAAACTCCTGCTGCATGACAGGTTCACCCAAAAAACCCGGGGGCACACTGCCGGCGATCAGCATATCCACTTCACCGGCCTACCGGGATTTCGGCGCAGCGGAAATGGGCCGGCTGGACACTGCCGACTACGCTGTTACGGCCGTCGCCGGTGACTGGCAGGTGGGGCGGCGGCAAGTTGTCGAGGCGGCAACTGGCGCTTACCAGCACCGGCGAGACGTTGACGCTGGAGGCGGGAGAGCAGGGCGGGCAGGCTCTGGTGTTGCGCGGGCAGGCCCTGCGGGAACCTGTGGCGCACTACGGCCCGTTTGTGATGAATACCCAGGAAGAGATTGAACAGGCTATCAGCGACTACCGCCTCGGCACGTTCGCCTGAAACGTAACTGCAAATCCAGCTACCGTAGTGGGATGACCGGCAGATCATGGTGGCGCCAATGGCCAGCAGGCCGTTACCGGAATCGGTAGGTGACTCCAGCGTGGAACTGCTAGACTTCAGCCTGTCAGGTTCAGGGCACTATTAACCGAGGAGAGCTCCACATGCCGGTTCCTACTGCTGTACTGGCCTTGGTCATTGTTAGTCTGGGGGCTTGCGCCGGTGGCCCGGAGGCGCGCAAGGCCAAACGCTATGCTGAGCATCAGCAATGTCCGGAGCAGCGCCCGCAACTATGTACCATGGAATATGTGCCGGTCTGCGCGCTACTCGAGAACGGGCGCCGCAAGGAATATGCCAGCGCCTGTAACGCCTGTAGCGATACTGAGGTGATCGGGTACAACCCCGATGCCTGCCCGTGATAAATCGCGGAGGAGGGCATTTTTCACCTTTACCCGGTGTGGGGGCTGGGATAGAGTTTCCCGCTAGCTCTAAGCTCGAAAATAAAAAGGAAAATAGATGACCCTGACTGGACGCATTCTGGTTGCCATGGTTGCAGGCATCTTGCTGGGTTCGGGGTTGAACTTCCTGTCTTCCCACGGCGTCCTGCCCACCGGCTTGCAGAGCTTCATCGACAATTTTTTGATCGGTGGCTTGTTCGATGTTGTCGGACGGATTTTTATCGCGTCACTGAAGATGCTGGTGGTGCCCCTGGTGTTTGTGTCGCTGATCTGCGGTGCCTCTGCCCTGGGCAGCAACACCCGCATGGGGCGTATCGCCATCCGCACCATCACGCTCTACCTGTTGACCACGGCGATCGCGGTCAGCACGGCCTTGCTGGTCGCGGTGGTAGCGGGGCCCGGCGAGGGCGTCAGTGTGCCGGGTGAAGCTCACTTCGTGACCCAGGAGGCACCGCCGCTGGCGGATGTGCTGGTCAATATGGTGCCCACCAACCCGATACGGGCCATGGCCGATGGGTCGATGTTGCAGGTTATTGTGTTTGCGCTGTTGTTGGGTTTTGCCATTACCCGCAGCGGTGAGCCCGGGGAGCGGATTGCCGCCTTCTTCAAGGATTTTGAAGTCATCATCATGAAGATTGTGGCCATGCTGATGGTGCTTGCTCCCTACGGAGTATTCGCCCTGCTCAGCAAACTGTTCTCGCAGTTGGGTGTCAGCGCGATTGTTGACCTGGCCAAGTATTTCTTTACGGTGGTCATGGTACTGTTGTTCCACGGCCTGGTTGTATACAGCGCACTGACAAAGGCCCTGATCGGGTTGCCGCCGTCGGTAGTGCTGTACAAGATGCGGTCGGTCTGGGCCTTCGCCTTCAGTACTGCTTCCTCCGCGGCCACCATCCCTGTCACCATGCGCACGGTGGAAAAGCGCCTCGGTGTGAGTGCCTCAGTGGCCGGTTTCACCGTGCCGCTGGGGGCCACCATCAATATGGATGGCACGGCGATCATGCAGGGCGTGGCAACCGTCTTTATCGCCCAGGTTTATGGTGTTGACCTGTCGCTGGCGGCGTTGGCCACGGTTGTTCTCACCGCGACCCTGGCTTCGGTGGGTACCGCCGCGGTACCGGGTGTGGGGCTGATTACGCTGGCGCTGGTGCTGGAGCAGGCGGGCTTACCGGTGGAGGGTATCGCCCTCATCATCGGGGTTGATCGGCTGCTGGACATGGTGCGCACGGCGGTGAACGTTACCGGTGATGTCACGGTATCCCTGATAGTGGCGGAGTTCGAAGGGCAGGTGGACAAGACCGTATTCGGTGATTGGAATGCGGACGTAATGACGCCGGAAAATATCGACACCGAAGGGGATCCCGATCGCGCTCATTTTCTTGACTAGGATCAAGTAGACGTCCCAAACGCGAGCGTTGCGCGCGGGGGTTGGCACGTTCTTGGCAAAGCCACTGACTTTACCGCACAAGCTGGAGTACTTTGGTACCAAACTGGTGGACAACATGGCGGACCTACCCGCGAGCCTGGTGGCGCACAAGGAGCATGTCACTATCACCCAGGGACGCAACTAAAAGCGGGTTAATCAAACTTTTGCTGTTAGCCTGGTTCGGTCTTCGACACGGCGGATGAACATGCCGGTACGCCCTGGCACAAGTATGTCCCCGCACAAATAGAAGCGGTGCACTAATGCCTGCTAGAATGTCCAGCTTTCCGCGGGCATCGCGGTTTCCACAAGGTAGCGCCATATGTTTCGCCGCAGCAAGGGCGACCAGAACCAGTCCGCGACGGCCGCCGCAGGGGCAGAAAAACTATTGCCACCCGCACAGTGGCGCAGTTTTGTAGGCGCTGCCTACCGCGGCATTTTGGGTCGTGCTGTAGATGAGGCAGGGCTGGAGCACTGCCTTGCCAGACTGGAGCAGGGGTGGACTGCAACGGAGCTGCTTCAGGAGCTGACCGGTTCCGAGGAGTGCCGACATCGACTGCTGGATTTTGCCACGGTTGCCAGCGCTGGCCCGCAAGCTGGCCTCAGCGCTGATTTTGCCCTGCTCAGCGATTCCCTGCAGCACGCCAGCGCTGTGGAGCCGGCCCGTTTTGAGCGCGCTTGGCAAGGCCTGGCCGATTACTCCGCCCAGGTTGTGGTCGGGCAGGCTGAATACTGCGAGCAGCACAAGCAGCGCTTTTTTGAATTGGTCAATGCTGTCGCGCTATTGACGCGGGGCAAGCACAATCCGCGGCTGCTGGAAATTGGCGTCTCGGCCTGTTCCAACCTCTATGCGCAGCTATTCCCGGAAATCTGCCTGGAGCTGGCCGATCGACCGACCGCAGATGATTACCCCGGATTTACCCGTGGGCGCTGCGAGGCGATACAGGCTTGCCAGGCGTTTTACCCACTTGACCTGACTGCCCCGGATGCCCTGGCTGCCGGCCGGCTACCCGGGATGGCAGACTACGATCTCATTCTCCTGACCGAGGTCTTGCCGGTTCTGTGTGTCAATCCCCAGGAGCTGTTTTCCGGTCTGCTCAAGCGCCTGGCGCCGGGGGGGTATTTATATATTACCGCGGCGAATTTTCTTTCTGCCGCGGCCCGCGCCACTTTGGCGGCAGGGCTCAATCCTTCCCCCCTGTATCCCCCGGGGCAGGAGAATTGGGATCGTCACCACGCCTTTCGCCACTACACCGGTAAAGAGCTGTTGTCCCTGATTCACGGCGCCGGTGGTGAAACCTGCGGATTTTATTATTCAGCCAGCCTCGATGGAGATACAGCGCCGGTGGCGAATGACCAACGCGGTACCCTGGTGGCTGTGGCGCGACGATTGCAAGCAGCGCCAGCGCCGGTGGCGGAGACGGAGCAGGAGGTGGTGATTCACATCGGCTCGGATAAGGCCGGTAGCACGGCCATTCAGGCCCATGTCTACGGCAATCGCTACTGGCTGCGCAACCAGGGCATCTATGTGCCGGACTGCTTCCTCGGGAAAGACAATGGCCACGCCGACTTGCTGGAGGAGTTGACGGCCGCCAAGCTGGAGACCCTGCTCGCGGAGATTACCGATCCTGGGCGCTGCTACCGCACAGTTTTTTTGAGTTGGGAGGGCGCACATTTTCTAGGGGAGCGTGAGCTGCGCCTGTTGGCACAGCATCTCTCGCCACGTCCTGTGCGAATTATTTTCTACCTTCGAGAGCAGGCAGAGGTGATACAGAGCGGGCTACTGCAGGAGATCAAGACACAGCGGCGAAAGCTGCGACTCGGGGAGGAGGCGCTTGCTCCCGGCGCCCCTGATAATCGCGACTACTACCAGACCCTGAAGCGCTGGGAGCGCAGTTTTCCCAGATTGGCCGCGGAAGTTGTTTACTATGACCGCAGCGCGTTTCCCGATGGCGATGTGGTGAGGGATTTATTGCAGCGGTTGGGCTGTGAAAACCTGGAGCGTTTCAACTTTTACGACCGCGATATCAATACCAGTCTGGATGTGGCCGGCACCCTGGCGATAGAGGAAAAACTGGCGCAGACGCCCATGCAGGGGCTGGATGCACGCTTTTTCATTGACAGTGTTTTGTTGCACCAGAAATTGCGGGGTGCTGGGGAAAGGTACTTCCTGAACCGGGAACAGGTCAATAAATTGCGTGCGCACTATCAGCCGTCCAACCAACTGCTGGTCGATGAATACCAGGTTTCGCCGAAGTTGCTGTCCGATTCGCAGGCTGCTTACGTTGCCGGAGAAGAGCATTTTGCCAGGGACATAGACCAGCAGGTGGCCGCGGTGCTGCGAGGGGTGGATGAGCTGTCCTTACACCCGGTGAGTTTCGCCGGATTGACCCGCGGGTCAGCGCTACAGGTTTTCCTTGCGGAGGGTTGGTCGCAGCTCGACCAGGACGGTTACTGGAACGATTCGGCCACAAGTGTGGTGCGTTTGCGGCCCTTGATGTCAAGTCTGGCGCCCTGCCATCGCTGGCTGGTGATCGAGATTCAGGGCGTATACCACCCAACTGCGCCCCTCACCACCGCGGTTAGCATCAACGGAGAATCCCTGGGTGATTACCGACTCGCGGAAGAGGAACTGTGCCTGCCGCTGCAGCAATTGCCCGCAGACCTGCATGTGGATCTGCAACTGGATTTCGGCGCCGCCGCCGTTCCCGGCCAGCCGGTATTTCGACTCGACGCCCTCGGTATTCAACTTCGCGAGGTGCTGTGATGGGCATGCCAGCATCCCGGCGCTACTACACCGATTTTGTCCGCCTCGGTATCGTCGCCGAGTTTTCCCGGGATGCCGCCCGCAACCGCCTGGGTTACGCCTGGTGGATACTGGAACCGGCATTAATGCTGGCGGTCTTTTACGTGGTCTTCGGGGTGGTCCTGGAGCGCGGTGGGCCGGGTTTTATTTACGACCTGCTGGTAGGTGTCACCCTCTGGACCTGGTTCTCCAATACAGTGCAACGCTGTACCAGCTCGATTCAAGGAGCCGCCCAGCTGATGCAGCAAATATACTTTCCCAAGGTGTTGTTGCCCCTGATTACGATCGCCTCGGAGGCCCTGAAGTCGTCGATTCTCATGCTGCTGTTATTAGTGACGCTGGCGCTGACGATCAGGGCCAGTGTGACCTGGTTGTGGCTGCCGCTGCTGTTTGTCCTGCAAATACTGTTCGCCGGCGCCTGCGGGATTATCGCTGCCCTGTTGCTGCCTTTCATGAATGACGTGAAGTACCTGGTGACCCTGCTGCTGCGCCTGGGTATGTTTACCTCGGGGGTATTTTTTCGCATCGACGAGGTGGTGCCGCCGGAATACCGTGACTGGTTGATGCTGAATCCACTGGCGACTCTGATTGCCGAGACCCGACATATTCTGGTAGCGGGGGAGGCACCGCAGTTCGGCTGGCTGGGCTATTGCCTGGTGGTGTCCCTGGCCATGCTGCTGCTTGGGGCCTTCCTGCTGGCCAGGTTCGATAAGGTTTATCCGCGGTTGATGACAAAATGAGGGGCGCAGTTAAAGAACAGATAGTTGCGGAACAGGGAGTTACGGCGCAGGCACTGATCGAAGTGCGCGATGTGGCGGTGGGCTACAGTCGCCGCCGGGGACTGTTGCGGCGCGACGAGAAAGTCTGGGTGTTTCGTGATCTCAGCTTTGATCTGCTGCGCGGCGAGAGCCTGGGGGTGGTCGGCAATAACGGGGTCGGCAAGAGTACCCTGCTGCGGTTGCTGGCGGGCATCATCGACCCGGACCAGGGCTCTGTGGTCAACCATGGCGCAAAGGCGGCCCTGATGTCACTGGCTGGCGGTTTTTACCCTGAGCTCAACGGGGTCCAGAATATTTTGCTGGGCGGGGTTTTGCTGGGTTATACCGAGCAGGAAGTGCAGGCCAAGCTGGATACCATCATCGAGTTCGCGGAGCTGGCGGATGATATTCACAGACCGGTGAATACTTATTCCGCCGGCATGAAAGCCCGCTTGAGTTTCGCCCGGGCGGCGATGCTGGAAGCAGATGTGTTGCTGATCGATGAAGTGCTTTCGGTCGGTGACAAGAATTTTCGTGGCAAATGTGAGGAGTTTATGCGCCAGCGTATCCAATCGGAACAGACGCTGGTCTATGTATCCCACAACGAGAAGACAGTCTGTGAGCTGTGTAACCGGGCTTTGTGGATTGACGCAGGCCAGGCGCGACTTCTGGGGCCGGCGGAGGAGGTGATGGAACAGTATCTGGCGGCATGAAATAGCGCCCGGCGGCAGAAATTTGTGTGAGGGTGTGGCTGCCGGCTAGAGGTGCCCGCTTTTCAGGAAAACCACGCAGCCCTCTTCGCTGTAAGGGCTGTGCTCACTGCCCGCTGGATTGCGCAGCCAGGTGCCGGTCGGGTAATCGCCATGCTCGTCTGACAGTGATCCGCTGAGCACGAACAGTTCCTCCCCGCGACTGTGGGTGTGGCTTCGAAAACGGCTGCCGGCGTGCCATTTGAGCAGCATCACCCGCTCCTCGCCGTACTCGTGCAGGTGCATGAACTCTATTCCTTCGGCTAGCCCTGGCTGCCAGCTGGCCGTATTGGTGTCGATGCGCACGAATTCCTGGTCTTCCCTTGCAAACTGTCGCAGTTTGACCAGGATGATGGTGCCCTCCACGGTGTGGGGCTTGTGGCGGGAGCCGATCGGGTTGCGTACGTACATACCCGCTGGAAAATCGCCCATCTCATCGGAAAATACCCCCTCCAGCACCAGGAATTCTTCGCCGGCGTCGTGGCTGTGTGCGGAAAACCAGGAATCGGGAGCGTAGCGCACCAGTGAAGTAGCACGGGCCACCTCGGCGCCATCGCGGTCCAGCATGCGCCTTTGCACCCCTGCCATGGGCGAGTCCACCCAGGGTAGCTGGTTACTGTTCACCACGGCGCGTTTACTCAGGTCGGCGTTGATTTGCATAGCGGGTATCGAGTTTTCTTGGTAGCGTAAGCCCCAGTATAGAGGAGGACAGATGATTTCTGTGAGCGCCTTGAGCATCTACCCGGTGAAATCTCTGGGCGGGGTTGAGCTGCAATCGGTGCGGCTGGATCGGTTTGGCTTTGCCGGCGACCGGCGCTGGATGGTGGTGAATGAAGATCGCCGATTTCTCAGCCAGCGCGAACTCGCGCAGATGGCCTTGATTGCCGCAGAATTGACGGAGGAGGGACTCCGCCTTGGCAGTGGCGGTCAATCATTGTCTGTACCCCGGCCCCAAGCGAGCGCCCCCCAACTGAGGGTGCAGGTATGGGAAGACAGCGTGAGTGCGCGGGATGCGGGCAGCGAGGCAGCCGACTGGTTGAGTGAACTTCTCGGCAGGCGCTGTCAGCTGGTGTAC
>JAPUKZ010000492.1 GCA_027295405.1 Gammaproteobacteria bacterium | reverse complement strand
ACAAGGGGCTGCTCTGGGCCAGCGGCGCCTGGGTCTGGCGCTGGAAAGACAGTATCGACCGGAAATTCATGGCGCGCTTCAGCGCATTGCCAGCGACCATGAGGCCTGCGGATGTAGAGCTTCCCCATGTCATGCACTGCGGGGGTTGCGGCGCCAAACTACCCGCCGGGATGTTGCGTGAGGTATTGGCCGATATGGCGCTGGCCTTTCCCGCTGTGGTCGATAGCTCACAATTCAATGATGATGCGGCGGTTGTGGACCCGCAGCCGGGTACAGTGCTGATCCAGAGTGTGGACAGCCTGCGTGAGCTTATTGACGATCCCTGGATCATGGGCCGGGTGGCCGCCCTGCACGCGCTCAGCGATATTCATGCCATGGGTGCTCGCCCGCATTCCTGCCTGGCGCAGATCACCCTTCCCTACGCCTCATCGCAGCTACAGAGACGGGACCTGGCATTGCTGATGCATGGAGCACTGACCGAAATGGAACGGGTAGACTGTCAATTAATCGGCGGGCACAGCCTCGAGGGACCGGAACTGGCCATAGGGTTCACCGTTAATGGCGAACTTGAGCGCGATCGGCTCCTTCATAAGACCGCTGTAACGGTTGGCGACCGGCTGGTGTTGACCCGACCGCTGGGTACCGGCGTGCTGTTTGCCGCCTTGATGCAGGGTGCCGCAGATGGTCGGTGGATAGTGAATGCGGTGACATCCATGTTGATGGGCAATGCCGCCGCCGCTGAAATTGCGGGGCAATTTGGCGTTCGGGCCTGCACCGATATAACCGGCTTTGGCCTGGCGGGACACCTGTTGGAAATGCTGCAGGGACAATCACTGCAAGCGCGACTGGATCTTTCATCCGTACCCCTGCTGCCTGGCGCCAGGGAGTTGTTTTCGCGCGCTTACGCCAGCACGCTGGAGCCGGGTAACCGTGAGGCGGTGGTGGAGGAGCTCGAGAATGAGTGCACGGGTCGTGACGATTCCCTCAAAGCCCTGTTTGATCCGCAAACCAGCGGTGGACTTTTGTTGGCGGTTGCACCCGGCAAGGTGAGTTCCCTCATCAAAGCACTACAGGAGGCGGGTTGTGCACAGGCAACTGAGATAGGAGAGCTACTGCCCCTGCCAACTGGCGCCGGCAAGCTTCGCGTACACTGCTAACGCATGGAGATACGGTGCTCAAGTCGCTCCACCTGCTGCCCATCCTTGAGGCGTTCTGCACCGCGGATAACAACTTCATCGCCCGCGCTCAGCTTGCCGGTTACCGCAATTCGTTCGCCCAGCCCCGAACCGAGTTCCACCGTTACCCGGTGTGCCGTGCTGTCATCGTCAATGACGAAGACATAGTTGCTGTTGTTGCGTAATACCAGCGCATCCCTGGCAATCGTGGTTAACAGGCTCTGCGAGCTGGCCGGCAGGGTAACGGTCACGGCTTCGCCGACAAACCACTCGTTCACCAGCGGCGATACCCGCAGTTCCATCATATGTGATCGGCTGTCACCCACGGGTATCAGGCTGCGCACGGTGGCGCTGCCCTCCGAGTCCTGATTGCCCACGGTAACGGTGTCGCCGGGCTTTACGAATCGCGCCAGTCGCAGCGGGGCGGTGATGCTGATTTCTGCTGCAGCGGTGTTCACCAGGCGCAATAACGGGCGACCAGTTACCGTGTACTCGCCCACGGAAGCATCTCTGGAAACGACAATGCCGTTAAAGGGTGCGCGGATTGTGGTGCGTTCGAGATCGTAGACCGCGCGCTCCAGATTGACCTCGGCCTGGGCAAGTTCCTGTTCCAGCATCGCGTACCGGGACTGAACTTCGTCCAGCTCCGAGCGCGCTGTATTATTCTTGACGGCGAGTTCATTGAGTCGTTTGGTCTGCCGGCTGAACCAGTCCAGGTTGGCCTGCAGCCGCAGCACTTCAGCCTCCCGGCTGCGCTTTTCCAGAATCATCAGGCGAGTATCCACTACCGCTAGCGGGTCACCGGCATACACCCCGTCTCCGACCTCGGCTATCCAGGTTAGCCTGCCGCTGAGCTCTGAAGAGATAGTGGCGTCTTCGCGGCTGACAACCACACCGGACACCGATGTGCTGGCGGCGATATATTCGCTTGTTACCCTGTCAGTTTCGACAGTGATCGCGGGCTGGGACAACGCCGTGGCTGACCAGAATAGAATAGTTGCGGTAATTGCACAGGTTTTCATCGCTCTATACCCTCTCAAGCAGTATTTGTTAGTGGTTGTATGGGGACCTGGTGTGTCTTGCTGTGCGCGGTCAAGGTCAGTGTCTTACCCATCCGCAGGAAGCAGGGCAGCAGTAGCAGGGTAAAAATTGTGCTGACGCACATACCGCCAACGATTACTGCAGCCAGGCCGCGGTAGATCACGCTGCCGGTTCCGGGCATGAGTAGCAGCGGCATCATGCCAAATATGCTGGTCAGCGTGCTCATGAAAATCGGCCGCAGTCGTGTCAACAGGGCTTGCTCCACCGCCTGCTCACGTGTGCTGCCGGCACGCTCGGCGCTGCGGGCCTGGTGTAC
>JAPUKZ010000491.1 GCA_027295405.1 Gammaproteobacteria bacterium | reverse complement strand
GGCTTAGATTGAAGCGATAATAGAGCCAGACTGCATAGCTGATGATATCTCGCGGAAATCTGTGCCGTTTGTATGTATTCATCCCCGAATTGTCTCTCAGGGTGATTTAACTTGGCAATACCGGGTAATGAACCCTTGCTTTGACCTTTCTTCAGCATGCGCCAGAGTTCGATGCCTGCTAAAGTAGCCCGTGCTGACCAGAATGATTTGAATCCCAGCATGGGTCGAATGAGCCGCTTGATGAACCGGTGATCGGAATGCCGCACCACCTGCTCGACAATATTATTGAGGTATTTGCACTGGCGGATTTTTACACGCTTATTTTACCGCTGAGCCGCCATCCACAGACAAAAGCTGGCCGGTAATATAGGAGGCCCGGTCTGAACACAGGAAGATCACCGCTTCCGCGATTTCTTCGGGCTCCCCCAGTCTGTTGAGCACGGCCGCACTTTCCAGTTGTTCCTTGAGCTGGGGCTGTTCCTTGAAATACTGCTCGATACCGGGTGTGCGAATAACCCCCGGCGACACCGCATTAATGCGCACTCCCTGGCCACCGTACTCTGCGGCGGAGCTCTTGGTCAGGATATTGACTCCGCCCTTGGCGGCAGCGTAGGCGGTGTTGTGGGCCTGCCCCCTGAGCGCCGAATTGGAGGAAATATTGACAATGGCGCCACCACCGCCAGCCAGCATGGCGGGAATCTCGTATTTCATGCACAGCCAGGTATTGGTCAGGCACATTTCCAGGGTCTGGTTGAACACCTCGTATGTAAATTTGTGGATGGGGCCGGAGCCGCGACTCACCGCCGCACTATTGCAGGCGATATCGAGCCGACCGAAGGCATCGATGGCGGCCTGAATGGTCGCTTCCACCTCGGCCTCCTTACTGACGTCGCCTTTTGCAAACAGCGCTTCGCCACCCGCCTGCCGTATCAGCTCCACAGTTTCCTCGCCCGCTTCTGCATTGAAGTCGGCCACCACCACTTTGGCACCCTCGCGCGCAAAGCCAAGGCAAATGGCGCGGCCAATACCCATGCCACCGCCGGTGACCAGGCCGATCTTATCCTTTAATAAACTCATTGCGCTATCCTCGCTAAAACTGGTCGGGTCGCAGCATGGCGTCGTGACCGCCGTCTACAAACAACATGGCACCGCAGATAAAGTTGGCATCATCGCTGAGTAAAAACCGCACGGCTTTCGCCATATCCGCCGGGCTACCAGCGCGGCCCATGGGGATGGAGGCGACAAACTGGCGAATCGCATCGCCGTAATTGGGATCCTCCGCGACTGCCGCGGTCATGGGTGTTTCCGTATAGCCGGGGCCAACCGCGTTCATGCGAATGCCGTCGGCGGCGTAGGCGGCGGTGTTGCGGCGCATCCAGCGGGTGACCGCCTGCTTGGAGCCGGAGTAGACGGTTTGGCCTTCCATGCTCTCCAGTGCGGTGGACAGTGCCGCTTCATCGTTGGCCAGCAGTGCGTCAACATACTCGGCGCTGGTGGCCATGGGGGCGGAATTGGAGGATATCATCACCACCGCCCCGTTCTTGAGTGCCAGTAGATCGCGCAATCCTTCGACCAACTCCACCGCACCAAAATAATTGACGTTGGCGATCAAGGGCAAGTTGGGGACGTGGGAGCCTACGCCGGCACAGGCGATAAAGCCATCCAGACCTTCCGGCGCCGCTGCTCGCACGGCAGTGATGGCACTCTGGCGACCTTCCGGGCCTGACAGATCCGCATCGATGTCCGCTCCGGTAATATCCACCACAATCAGTTGGTGGCCGTCATCAAGTAGTGTTTGTTTGATCGCCGCACCGATGCCGCTGGCGCCGCCGGTCATTGCGAATGTACCCATGTGCCTGTCCTCTCGCGTTAGTGGAGTATTAATGTTAGACCGATACGGGGGGCTGTCCATAGAACCACAGGATTCAGATTTATTGACCATTCCCGCCGCCCAAAAAAAGCCCGGAACAGGTCCGGGCCAGAGGGGGTCTGATGTCAGTCGATCAGAAGTTGTAGCTGGCGGTAACACCGATGGTACGCGGGGGTGTCATGGTCAACTCGTTGTAAACTTCGCCCAACGGACGCTTGCTGACCACGCCGTCTTCATCGGCGATGTTCTTGGCAAAAAGCTGGAGGCTCCAGGTTTCATTGCGCAGACCCGTATACAGGTCAAGCGTCATGAAGTCATCGCTATCCAGGCGGCCGGTGGTATCACCGGGCACCTCGACTTCACCCTTGTAATTCCACAACGCGCTGAGATAGGCCTCGCTACCCAGCAGATTGTTGGAAAAGATGTACTCGGTCTGCGCCACCGCGGTCCACTCGGGCTGCGGGCTGGCCACCTCGCCATCGGCATCGCAGGTATTGAAGCGGTTATCGGGCCCCACTGGCGGCTGGCTGGGATCGGTACAGGGGAGCACACCGTCGGTAAACTCAACGTTGGTGTACGTGGCGCCCAGGTATATGGACCAGTTTTCAGTCATCAACATGCGGAAATCGCCTTCGATACCCTGTTGCACGGCTTCATCGACGTTGACGAAAGGTGCGTTAGTGATGATCTCTACCTCGCCCGTGACGGTGTTGTACGCCTCGAAATTGACTGGCGCCTGGTAGTCCTCATACACACTGTAAAAAATCGCGGCGGTGTAGCGGGCGCGGCCGTCGAACAGGTTGCCCTTGGCGCCGATTTCCAGGCTGTTTACCGATTCCCCGATGTAGTTATTGAAGTCCGGGGTGAAGACACCCGTGATGTCGAAATTGGCCGCGCCGGGTTTGAAGCCGCGGTCCAGCGTGCCATACAAGTTCAGATGATCACCAAAGTGATGAGACAGCTTGATGGTGCCCGTCCACTCCTCGTCCTCGGTCACCTCACCCAGCACGCAAGGCCCAGGGGAACCGTCGACGCAGGTGAAGGCGTTCGGAATTATGAAGAGCGGGTCGGTGATCTCGCCGCCGGGCAACAGTTCCGAGCCGAACCAGAAATCGCCGCTCTGGGTGTTGCCGGAGGTCTGGTCAAATTCGTTGTAACGCAGACCTACCGTGAGCTCGGTGTCGGGGCCGAGGTAAATGGTGTTGTGGGTGAAGATGGCCTTGGTTTCGGAATCGATGGGAATATCCAGAGTGAACGGGAAGACCCCGGTGCCCACAATATGCTGGTTCACCACCACATCGGTCTGGGAGAAGGCTTCACCGTAGTAGGCGCCGACAACCCAGTCCCAGCGGTCAAAGGCGCTTCCGGAAATCCTGAGTTCATGCTGCGAGGCGTCGAAATCCTCCCCGTACTCGGTTTGAACCGCAATGATGGCCAGGGGCAGGTCGGTGTTATCCTGGTCGCCGACGCTGTCCTGACTGGATTCCAGTGCACCACTGAACCAGCTCACGTCCACATCACCGATAGCCCAGTCCAGCTTCAGGGTGTAAAAGTCGTCTTCCTTCTCCAACATTTCGTCGCGTGCGTCGGCGATAGCGATGCGATCGTCGGCCTCAAGGTCGAAATTGGCCGTATCCGGGTCCACTGTTTCCAGTATCCGGTAGGTATCGGAATCCTCAGTTTTCATGTGCGTGTAACCCAATTTGATGCTGAGGCTATCGGTGGGCTCCCACAATGCCTTGATCCGGACACCGTCGCGATTGCGCTCCTCGTCGAGGCCACGAACCGGATTTTCTGTGCCGGTTTCCCGGTTGTCGGTCAATCCGGCGAGGCGCACGGCGAAGGTGTCGCCTAGGGGAAAGTTGATGGCGCCCTGCAGGTTATAACCGGCGGGGTCTGTGTAGCTGCCCTGTACATAGCCATTGATACCGTCAAAGTTGGGATCCTGGGAGGCCAGGACCAGGGCGCCGGTGGGCGAGGGCTGCCCGTAGAGAGTGCCCTGCGGGCCCTTCAGTATCTGCACATTGGACATGTCGAACATGCTGGCCAGGGCAAATGACGCCTGGGAGGCCATGTAGAAGTCATCCAT
>JAPUKZ010000490.1 GCA_027295405.1 Gammaproteobacteria bacterium | reverse complement strand
GGGGGCAAGCCCAGGGCTGCAACAGCCTTGACCAGTCCGGACGCGTACAGCACTTCCTCCACTTCGGTAGCGCTGACCCGGTAGCCTGAAGACTTGATCATCTCGTCCATGCGACTGACAAAATAGAGATAACCCTCTGCATCTTTTTTGACCTCGTCGCCAGACCATACGGCGATTTCTGTCAGGGGAAGTTCAGCTGGCTGGCCGGGCGCCGGTTTGAAGCGCTGCGCCGTTGTTTCCGGGTCGTTCCAGTAACCCATCGCCACCAGGGAGCCGCGATGCACCAGTTCGCCGGGCTCGCCGGGCTCACACTCTGTGCCATCCGACCGCACTACCTGAACCTCTGCGTTGGGAATAGCCTTGCCCATGGATTCCGGGCGGATAGCCACTTGCTCCGGTGGCAAATAGGTGGAACGGAAAGCCTCGGTGAGACCGTACATCAAATAGACCAGGGTTCCCGGCAGGGCCGCTCTTAATTTGCTGGTCGTGGTGGTGGGCATGGCGCCACCGGTATTGGTGATGTAACGCATGGACCGGGCGGCCGCCCGGGGCCACTCGAGATCTGCCAATTGGTTCCACAGGGGGGGCACCGCCCCCAGGCCGGTGATCCCGTATTTGACCACAGCCCTGATCACATCGCGGGGTAACAGGTAGTCCATTAAAACCACCGATGCTCCGCTGTGGAAAGCGGTAGTCAGCTGGCTCAGGCCCGCATCGAAGCTGAAGGGCAGTACCGCCAGAATGCAATCTTCCGGGGTATTGTGGAGATAGCTGGCGACACTCTTCGCACCGATCACCAGATTACGGTGGGACAACACCACGCCCTTGGGGCTGCCGGTGCTGCCTGATGTGTAGAGTATGGCGGCCATATCAGCGTCGATGCGGCGTACGCTGCCTGCCCCGGTGGGCACCGCAGATTCAGTCTGATCCGTCAGCTCGCGCCAGGACTGTAGCTGTTGCCGGCAGTGTGCGAGCTCCGGGATGTCGTCTTCAACCACGGCACATACCGCCAGCTCAGGACATTCCAGCAAGACCTCCGCCAGCTGCGTCAGCCTCTGGCTGGAGGTCACCAGTATCCGCACATTGCAGTTTTGCAGGATGTAGGCCACCTGTGCAGGTTTGAGTAGCGGATTGATCGGCACAAAAACACCACCGGCCGCAGAGGCCCCGAACACGGTGAACACCATCTCGGGTAGTTTCGGCAGGTAGGTGGCAACCCGGTCACCGGTTTGCAGCCCCAATCCGCGCAGACCCTGCGCGGCATTGACTACCTGTTGTTCAAGTTCGGCGTAGCTGAACTCCAGGTCTTTGTGCTTTAGGGCGGTTGCCTCGGGCTTGCGTTGCGCTTGAATAGAAATGAACTGGTGGATCAGCTCGGACATCTACGACCTGTGCTCGACTGGATACTGGCATTGTTTTGCGTTCCGGCTGAAGACTATCATAGTATCGGCGAGCGCACCTGTTTTGTGGTGCTGCCTCATTTGGGGATAAGTATGAAAGTAACGATATTCGGCTCTGGCTATGTGGGTCTGGTAACCGGCGCGTGTCTGGCGGAAGTGGGTAATGATGTTCTCTGCGTGGATGTGGATGCGGAGAAGATTGCGCAGTTGAGTCAGGGCAAGCTGCCTATTTACGAGCCGGGCCTTGAGCAGATGATTGAAAAAGGGATTCGCTCCGGGCGCCTGGAATTTACCACGAATGCAGAGCAGGGTGTCGGCCATGGCTTGTTTCAGTTTATTGCGGTAGGCACGCCGCCGGATGAAGATGGTTCAGCTGAACTGAAGTATGTGGTGAATGTAGCGGAAACCATCGCCGAACACATGCAGGAATACCGTATTGTTGTCAACAAATCCACGGTACCGGTGGGAACGGCAGACCGGGTCAACGCGACCATTCAGGATCAGCTCCAGGCGCGCGCGGCAGAGTTCGAATTCGATGTGGTTTCCAACCCGGAATTCCTGAAAGCCGGTGCTGCCATCGCCGATTTCATGAGCCCGGAGCGGATCATTGTCGGCACGGATAATCCGCGCACGCTGGAACTGCTGAAGGCGCTCTATGCGCCATTCAACCGCAACCGGGACCGTATGATTGCGATGGACATACGTTCGGCTGAACTGACCAAATATGCCGCCAATGCCATGCTGGCGACAAAAATCAGTTTCATGAACGAGCTGGCCAACGTCGCTGAACGGCTGGGTGCGGATATAGAACAGGTACGTCACGGTATTGGATCCGATAGTCGCATCGGCTATTCCTTCATCTACCCCGGCTGTGGCTATGGCGGGTCCTGTTTTCCCAAAGACGTTAATGCGCTGCAGCAGTCGGCCGGGGAAGTGGGCTATGAGGCCAGGCTGCTACAGGCGGTCGAGGAGGTAAACAGCGAACAGAAATCGATCCTGCTGAAGAAAATCAGTGCGCACTATGGCGGGGATTTGAGCGGCAAGACTTTTGCACTCTGGGGGCTGGCGTTCAAACCCAACACCGATGACATGCGGGAAGCGCCCAGTCGCGTGCTAATGGAGGGGCTCTGGGATGCGGGGGCACGGGTACGCGCACACGACCCGGAAGCACTGGCGGAGTGCCGGCGTATTTACGGTGCGCGCGAAGAGCTGACTCTGTGCGACAATCCCGATGCAACGCTTGAGGGTGCAGACGCCTTGCTGGTAGTGACAGAGTGGCAGTCCTTTCGCAGTCCGGACTTCCAGAAGATCAAGGCGCGCCTGTCTGCGCCGGTCATATTTGACGGGCGCAACCTGTATGACCCGAAGATGCTCAGGCGCGAAGGGTTTAGCTATTATTCTATCGGTCGCAGGGAGGTTGTTCAGTGAAGGTTTTGGTGACGGGTTCGGCGGGTTTTATCGGTTCTGCTTTGACGCTTCGATTACTGGAGCGTGGTGATAAAGTGATCGGGCTCGACAACCACAACGACTATTATGATCCCTTATTAAAAGAGGCCCGACTGGCGCGGCACGCGGATCACCCCAACTATACCCACTTGCGCCTGGACCTGGCCGACCGGCAGGGTATTACCCAGGCATTTTCCAGCCATCAGCCCCAGCGTGTGGTCAACCTGGCCGCGCAGGCCGGTGTTCGCTATTCCATTGAAAATCCGCTGGCCTACATCGACAGCAATATTGTCGGTTTTGCCAATATTCTGGAGGGGTGCCGACACCATCAGGTTGAGCATCTGGTCTATGCCTCTTCCAGCTCAGTGTACGGCGCCAACACCGAAATGCCATTTTCAGTGCACGACAATGTAGACCATCCACTCAGTCTGTACGCGGCCAGTAAAAAATCCAATGAACTGATGGCTCACACCTACAGCGAACTCTACGCCTTGCCGACCACGGGCTTGCGCTTTTTTACGGTCTACGGGCCATGGGGTCGCCCGGATATGGCGCTGTTCAAATTCACCAAGGCGATTCTGGAGCGGGGCAAGCTGCAGGTATTCAATTACGGTAATCATCGGCGCGATTTCACCTACGTGGAGGACATCGTCGAGGGTGTAATTCGGGTGCTGGACAAGCCCGCCACAGCCAACCCGGATTGGAACGGAGCCAGACCGGACCCGGGTTCCAGTCGCGCCCCGTGGCGGGTCTACAACATAGGCAATAACAACCCGGTCGAATTGCTGGACTATATCAAAGCCATAGAGAACAGTCTGGGTATGGAGGCGGAGAAAGAACTGTTACCCCTGCAACCGGGCGACGTACCCGATACCTATGCCGATGTTGAGGACCTGGTGAGGGAGTTTGATTACAAGCCCTCGATGCCGCTAGAGGAGGGGATCGCGCGGTTTGTGAGTTGGTATCGTGACTACTATGCCTAGGCGTTGTTTTCAATATTACCTGCTGTTTGCGACGCTGATAGTGCTGGTTTGTGTTGATCCCGTGGTAGCGGATTTGCCGGATACCATCGAGGCTATCCGACCGGGAGTTGTCGGTGTAGGGACCGCGCGCCCGGTGCGACAACCCCTGGCCAAGGGGCCGCCGATTAGATTTTTGGGTACCGGGTTCGTAGTGGGTAACGGGCGCCAGATAATCACCAACTATCATGTTGTGCCTGCAGAGATCGATACGGAGCACCAGGAATCCCTTGCCATCTTCGCTGGTCGTGGCAAGAACACCATTGTCCGGAGTGCCAATCTGGTGCGAGCGGACCCTGAGCACGATCTCGCGTTGCTGGAAATTTCCGGGGATTCATTGCCTGCACTTACCCTGGGCGATGGCGCCAGGGTGCGGGAAGGGGAATCAATAGCGTTCACAGGCTTTCCTATCGGTGTGGTGCTGGGTCTGTATCCGGTGACCCATCGTGGCATAATTTCCGTCATCACGCCGACCGTGATACCGGCGCAATCTTCCCGCCAGCTTACCGCTGCGCAGATTCGACGCATTAGAGATCCCTTCGATGTTTACCAGCTGGACGCCACCGCCTATCCCGGTAACAGTGGCAGCCCGGTCTATCGTATGGATTCGGGAATTGTCATTGGTGTGATCAATAGCGTATTCATCAAAAATACCAAGGAGTCCGCTTTGGAAAAGCCCTCCGGCATCAGTTACGCTATTCCGGTCCGGTATGTCCTTGAGTTGTTGGATGGGGATTAGTTTTCGCATCGGTGCCGGTTCGCCGAAAGTGTCTGTGCTGATGGTGTGCACTGCGAATATTTGTCGCTCACCAATTGCTCATGGCTTATTGACTCACTACGCGGAGCTGCGAGGTCTGGGGAAGCAGATCGCGGTTGATTCCGCCGGCACCCAGGTCGGCATGAGAGGGCAGCGTCCCGACCCACGTGCCCAGGCGGTCGCAAAGGCAGCGGGGGTTGATATCAGCCGTTTCAAAACGAGGTAGCTGGAGACAAAGGATTTTGAGCGGTTTCACTATATAGTGGCAATGGACGCTGAGCACCTGCAGACCCTGCGGGAGTTGTGCCCGCCGGAACAGCTGCAAAAGCTGGCCCTGATCATGGATTTTGCCTCCCGCAATAAGGAAACTGAAATACCGGATCCCTACTTCGGCAACGATGCCGGCTTTCAGCGTGTGTTGGAGCTGCTGGGCGATGCGACCGAGGGCTTGCTGAATCACGTCGTGCGGAGCCACTTTCCGGAGACCGCAGCCGACTAAATCAGCCCAACTTTGTACCACGCCGACAAACCGCATTCAGAGCTGTTATTGAGTGGCCAAAAACAGCTAAAATATTGGCGGGGAGTGGTAGTGCCACAGGATGAAGATCGGGGGTGATGAAGGATGACACATTCCGTCCGGTTGCTGATAGCAGAGATGCCGTAGGGAACACCAATAACATGCACCAAAGCGCTCGCAATTTCGCCTGAGTGATGGGAGCCGATAAACAGTCACTCGCCGGTAGCTTCCAGCAATATTTTGTTGCCGAACTGGCGACGACACCTGAGCAGAAGCGGGATGCGTACCGGGTCCGCTATCGTGTCTACTGCGAGGAGTTCCAGTACGAGCCTGCAGAAAACTGTGCCGGGCGACTGGAAATAGACGAGTTTGATGAATATTCCTTTCACTGCCTGATCCGGCACCGGTCAACAGACAGGGTGGCGGGTTGCGTGCGGGTGGTGGCGCTGGATAGCAAGCTGCTTATGCCGATTGAGAAGCACTGCCTGGAGAGTATCGATCCCGAATACAGAAAAATTCTGGAGGACGATCGTTCCCAGGTGTGTGAGATTTCGCGGTTGGCCGTGGATGCCGCATTCCGGCGGCGTCTCGGTGAATCCGGGACCCGCTACGGTAAGCCGGATGCAGTAGATGTATCGCGCCGGGAACAGCGCTCTTTTTCGCTGATAGCGGT
>JAPUKZ010000049.1 GCA_027295405.1 Gammaproteobacteria bacterium | reverse complement strand
TCTGTTCAGTTTCGCGGAGGCAGATGACATTAGCGGCGGTTCCGTCGCTGACGGGATCGTACTGAGGCACCAGCATCTGAAGCCGTTCCTCCTGCCCAAGAGTATCTATTACGCGCTTAACAACGATCCGATAGTTACTTTGTCAATTCGCTCGGTGTTGATTGCGCACGAAGACTTCAACAGTGAATATGCGCTCGACATCGCATCGCAACTATTTGACAAAGCTCAGGAAATTGCGTCGAGTTACCCGCTGGTGACCCGCGAACTGAATGTTAGTGTAGACACCACCGAGTTGATGTTCCCGTTACATGCCGGTACGAGACGCTATCTTGATCGGGATAAGCCCGGGTTCATCGAGCGCTACGTGGAAGTGCTGGCGTTGATTTTCACCATTGTGATTACACTACTGAGCGGCGCATTTGTGCTCTACCGACACAGGTCTCAGGTAAGAAAGGATCGTGTGGATGTCTACGATTCACAGCTTCTGGAAATCCGGCGGGACATGGAGCGAACGAACACTCATACCGCGATGCGTTCCTACCGTAAACGTGCCCTGGACGTGCAACAGGAGGTGCTTAATCTATTGATCGACGAGCGCGTTGCCGCTGACACCAGTCTGATGGCATTCCTTAGCTTGTCGAATCAGATCATCAATGAAATCGATCGACGGATTGGTTACAAAGACGAACTGATTGCAGACTAGTCACCCACCAGCCAGGCCGCAATCCGGAACCCTTTCAGCCACAGGCAGCCTACGGCGACGGGCAGACAGTAGCTCCACTACTAAAGCAGCTTATCCGGCCTTGAATCGCTGGCGAGATCGGTGTGCGAGTCAAGCTTACATGTCCTTGTTTTCAACCAGCCTGCATATTGCCGGTGTCAGCATGGTCTGGCTTGAAATGCCGCTGCCACTGGTGAGTTTGCACAACGGCCTCGTCGCCGGGCTGCTGATAAGCTGCGTCCAGCTATTGCACCGGCTTACTCCGCAGTCAACGGCTCCGCAATAAGCGTTGCTACTTCCTGGGTCACGGCTCGCACATCGTTGAGATCGAAGCCCATGCCCGAAAAACGAATACTGCCACCACGGTCAAGCAGGAAGTGCGTGGGGAAACCCGGCACCTTGTACTTTGAACTGACGATCCGGGCTTCATCGCGTAACACCGGGAAGGGCATGTTGTACTCTTCCACAAACGCTTTTGCCAGTTCGATGTCATCATCGACATTGATGGCCAGCACCTCGAAGCCCTCACGCCCGTGGCGCTCGCGCAACTGTGCCAGGTAGGGCATTTCCTGGCGGCAGGGCACACACCAGGAGGCCCAGAAGGTGACATACACTACCCTGCCCCGGTAGTCCTCCAGGCTGAGGGAGCCGCTGCCATCCAGCAGCGGCAGGGTAAAATCCGGCGCCTGCCGGGGCTCGAAACGCTGCTCACCACAAGCCGTCAGTATCACCGACAGCATCAGCAGCAGGATCGGCATCAACAGCGGGGAAAAGCTTGAAGAATTGTCGCGGATCATTGTCTTGTCACCTGGTTTACTGCACCATCCACTGAAACATCGGGAGACTGCACTGTGGAAATTATCGCCTTCACCGTAGTGGGCATTACGCTCTATTTTTTCTCCGACTGGGCACTGAACATGCTGGAGAAGATTCACGGCGAACCGCTGCCGCATCGCAACCTCGTTTTCCTCGTCTTGATCATGGTGCTTTCACTGTCAACGTTCGGCATCATTCGTACGCTGATGCACTCGAGCCAGGGCCCGCAGTACGACAATCAGGAACAGCAAGCCACCGATAGCCGAAATCAGCCCGCCCAGACCCATTAATCCCATACCCGCCACACGCTCAATAGAATCCAGGTTTTGCTCCGCACCTGCCACCTTGCGCTGCACCCCGTAACCTCCGGACCATACCAGGCCCGCCACGTGCAGTAGTTGCCCACCGCCGTATACCACCGGCTGCCATATGGCCATTCGCATATTGCGCAGCGGAAACCCCAATTGTGGCAACAGCAGGTAGCACACGCCCATCAAGGCCAGGGTTACGCCGACAATAGAGCCGTGGTAGTGCGCCGGTATGGTGACGGTACTGCCGCTTATCAGGAAACCAATCATGCCGCCAATGCCAAACAGAAACAGGGAAGACTGCAGGCAGGACCGGGCCAGCAGTTCTTCATCGCTGCGCCCACCATAGCGCAACAAACCAACAATGAGGGCCAGTGCCAGCGGCAGCGTGGCCAGGCTGCCACCCCAGCGCATCAACCAGGTAAACAGTTCAACGTGCTCCAGCGTGGTGATGGGGTAAGACAGGTAGATCAACGGCGAGACAAATACACAGGTCAAACCCACAAACAGGATGACCAGCACTACCCGCGGGGTTAATGGCAGAGACAGGCCGGCACTGTGACTCAGCCACAACCATGCCACCAGCATCAGCAGGGTGTAGGTAAACTGCATGACATGGCCGCCACCCCAGAACAACAGTTCAAAATAGGATTCGCCGAGCAAATAGTCCGGCATTTGCAACCAGGACCAGGCGAAGCAACCCAGGGCAACCGCCGCTGCCACTGCGGCGGTATTAAGCCCGAATCGCAGGGCGCCCTGCCCCTCCATCCAGGGACCGACCGGCGCCATAAATACCATACTGTTGATGACCAACAGGGAGAAGCCCAGCGCAAAGGTGAGCAAACCGGTAAAGAACACCGGGTGTTGCAATACCGGTATGTAGTTGCTCATCAGCGGCTGGGCATCGCGCACGAAGGGCGAAACTATAATGATCGCCGTGCCCGCGCTGGCCAGCACCAGCGCCACCCAGGCCAGCCAGGACGTGCCCGGCCGCTGGTTCAGGCTCCACAGGATGCCGCCGAAAGCCAGACTCCAGACCAGCACGGATAGATCTACATGCACCACCAGCGCCGAGTGGAAAAAATCGATCCAGGGAATGACGTCCTGGATATAGGGTGTACGTGAAACCACCAGCAGCAGTGAAAACACACCTGCGCCAAAAAGGGCGAGCACGCAAAGCAGCAGCCAGCCCAGCGCCAGCAGGCGGCGGGAGTCATCCGGTACCGCAAGCGTATACATCCCGTGCTCGCTCATTGGATACGAAATCCACCCTTGAAACTCACCACCATCACCTGCGCCGGCAGTAATTCAATTTCCTGTTCCAACTGCCAGTTAAACCCCTCCACCGCAACATCGTCATTCATCAGCATACTCAGTTGATAGCGCCCGGTGGGCACGGTGAAGCGCCGATAGACACTGGACACACCATCACTGTGCAAACCGGATGCGGGCTCTGTCACACTGAACAATGTCTGCTCGTCCAGGCGCAGTTGCAGGCGCAGGGGTGATCGTTCGCGGGGACAAATCTCAGGCCGTCGCATATTCACCGGCAGCTTGTCATAGGCTTCGCCACCAGCGGCGACACACTCACCCACCACTGCGCCGGCATGGCGCACTGCAACCTTGATTGTCGCCAGTTGCGGGTCCTGTCGCAAGTAGACCGGTTGGCTGGTGAGATAGACCAGGGGCAGGAAAAACAGCCCGAACAGCAGGGCCTGCCCCAGGTACTGGCCGGGCTTAACCATGGCTGATCGCCTGCGCCTGCGCGTCGGTGTCGTGCCGCAGGTAGTGCTGGAACTCCAGAATCTCCCGATCCAGTTGGGCTTGGCCCTGCACACCCAGCCAACGGGTACGCACCAGCTTTCGGGGCACCCGGGTACGCAGTATAGGCATACGTTCCTCATTGAATCGTTGATTCATCCAGGTATTACCCAGGCGGTAGTGGCAATCGCCCTCGCAACAGCCGCTGATCATTACCCCGTCGGCCAGGTCTTTACGCAGTACATAATCAATAAACGCCGGCGGCACCAGCGCCGTGCAGGGCATACTGATACAGGCAACCGATTCAGACTCAGTGTTGGCAAAGTCACTGCCGTGATCACAGCCGTAAACCATCACCCGGCCCGTGCCCTGTAATTCACGCAGCTTTGACTCGGTCAGCGGCAGCAACTCCTTGATATGAAGGCTCGGAATACTGATCCCGGTAATCAGCTCATCCACATGCCGGAAGGGCGAGGATGACGGGCAGGCACCGGCGCATATGCCACAGCTGATGCACAGGTCGGGGTCGACCACGGATTGTTGGCGGCCGGGCTTGAAGTCGTGCACCTTCAAGGTCACCGCTTCATAGGGGCAATCTGCCAGGCACCAGCCGCAGCCGTTGCAGTTGGCGGGGTCCACCACCGCTATGGGTGTCTGCTGTGGCCTTCGCGATGGTAACCAGGGCAGTATCGTCAGCAGGGTCGACAAACCCACCAGCAACAGCCAGACAGTACCCGGACCCCAGTCATCGATAAGCGGATAGGGGTTGAGAAATATCCAGTCCAGTCCCACTTCCGTCACCGCCACATCCAGGTTGGCGGGCGCCTGGCTCAAGGCGGGGCGCCACAGCGAAATCACCAGCATCGCCAGCAAAGTGCCCGCCGCCAGACCGCGAGCGGGGTTGGTGCGAACATTGCTGATACGTTTGATGTGAATGAACATACCCAGCAGCAAGGCCAGGGGAATACCGATGTGCAGGAAAACCAGCAGTGAGAAGAAGCGGTCGCTGAGACTGGCCTCATTGAGGAAGTTACTGGCCATGGGGTCGACCATTATTGGCAGTACATCGAACCACTCCGCTGTGGTGATGGCGATGTACTGGGCCTGGACATCCCAGACCAGCCAGTAGCCGCCAATCGCCGAGGCAAACAATAACCACAACAGGGGTATTCCCGACACCCAGCTGAACCAGCGCACGCCGCTGTAACGGTCCATGGCGAATTCCCGCAGCAGGTGCAGGGTCACACAGATTCCCATGGCCGCCGAGGCATAACGGTGAAAGCTGCGCATCACACCCCCGAAATACCACTGCTCGTGGGTAATCTGCTCCACCGAAGCATAGGCACCACTAATACTGGTCTCAAAAAAGATAAACAGGTATACGCCGGTAATTGCCACTATCCAGTAATAAAAAAAGGACATGGCGCCCAACTGGTAAAGTGGGTTGCACTGGGCAGTGAACAGCCTGGAAAACTGGCTCTCCAACCAGTTGAATGCGTGCTTGAGAGCAGACTTCACTGCCTGGCCCCTATGCTCCGGCGCCATTCCTTGATCAGTGCGGAAGCAAACAGGATAGAAACCACCATGCCGACAAAGGTGCCGATGAATACTGAAATATCAATGTGATAGGTATCGGTGGCCGGGTCATAGACGGTGCAGAATAACCTGATACGGTTGGCCAGGTAATGCAGTTTCGATAAGGACTGCGGACGATCGAACACCACGTCTTTGAGCGGCTCGATCAGCGTCGGCGTCGGGAAGGTCATCCCGTAAATCTGTCGATAGATTACTCCCCCGGCATCCACCACCGATGCCTGCACCAGGTGTTCGAAGCCCTTGGGAGAAGGGTAGTAGATAAAGCCGAGTTGGGTCGCCAGTTTTTCCATGTCCGTGGCGTCGCCGGCGAGGAAATCCCAGCCCTCAACTTCCACCCCGGCGCGCTGGCGAAATTGAGCCATTCGCAGGGGGCTGTCGTTGACGGTATCAAATCCCACACTCAGCACCTGGAAGCTGTCTGTGTCGAGCACCGACCGCGCCTTGTTGACGACCAACTGTAAATGTTGGGTGGTGCTGGGGCAGACATGGTGACAGCTACTGTAGATCATGCTGATAACCAGGGGTTTGCCGCGGTAATCTTCGATAGCCACTGTGGAACCGTCGTCGCGGATCAACTCGACACCTTCAAGCGTCGTGCCAATGGCGGCCTGGCTGTATTCCAGGGCCTGATCCCGGCTAAAGCTGGAGAAATCGGCCGCCGGCAGTGCCGCGACTGCCGTGCCCGAAAGCAGGAACGGCAGACCCACCACTACTGTCTGAAGTAATTTCAGCATGAATCAAATTCTAACGAATTGGCTGCCTAGCCGATACCCCAGGTTTGCGCCAGATACTTCCAGTTAATGAAGTAATAGAGCGCGAAGCTGACGAAGAACACCCCTGCCAACACCAGAGTTCCAGGGATAGCCAGGGCGCTGCCACCATTGGCG